>CAMOFI010000140.1 GCA_946613135.1 uncultured Bacteroidales bacterium | reverse complement strand
AATCCGCTAATTGTTAAAACACATCAGTTGCATCGGATTTGCAATCCGACGCAACCTAATATAAGGATTTGCAATCCGCTAATTGTTAAAACACACCTTTCTTGAAACTCTATCTCGTACCCACACCTGTCGGAAATCTCGGCGACATGACCTTTCGTGCCGTCGAGGTCCTTAATTCGGTCGACCTGATTCTGGCCGAGGATACCCGTACCAGCCGAGTGCTCATGCAACACTATGGCATCTCTACACCTCTCCAGAGCTACCACATCTTCAACGAACACAAGGTGGTTGACAGCATAGTTGAAAAACTGCTAAGCGGAATGAGCATAGCCATCGTCACCGATGCCGGTACTCCCGGCATCAGCGACCCTGGGTTCCTTCTGGTACGCGAAGCAGTAAAAGCCGGCGTCGATGTCGAGTGCCTGCCGGGTGCCACAGCCTTTGTGCCTGCCCTTATAGACAGCGGCTTGCCATGCGACCGCTTCGTCTTCGAAGGATTCCTTCCTCACAAAAAAGGCCGTCAGACAGCCATACAGCGTCTGGCCGAAGAAAGCCGCACGATGATAATTTATGAGAGTCCGTTCCGCCTCGTCAAGTTGCTGGAGCAACTGATTGAAGTCGTCGGCGAAGAAAGACAAGTCAGCGTCAGCCGCGAAATCAGCAAACTCCACGCCGAGACCGCTCGCGGCACCCTACGCGAAATCCACGACCACTTTGCAGCAAAAGAAGTCAAAGGCGAAATCGTAGTCATCCTTGCCGGAAAAGACAATTGAAAAACGGAAAACAGAAAGCGGGCTGACGCATTATGGCTTTTAGTTCTCCATTCTCACATCTCCGTTTTCACATCTACAGAATTTTCATTGCTATTGCAGCGCAAGCCTCGGCGTCAGCCAGAGCATGATGGTGGTTCTCCAGGTGGAACCCACAAGCCTCCGCCACAGTGTGCAGCTGATGATTCGGCAAAGTTCGGCCGTAAAACCGCCGCGCTGCCCGACAAGTACAATAGAATCTATAGTCAGGCCAATCCATCCTGTATACCTGCATCACAGCACGCAGACAGCCCTCGTCGAAAGGCGCATTGTGCGCCACAAGAGGCAACCCCTCGATCAACGGCTCGACACGCTCCCACACGCGTGGAAACACCTCGGCATCGTCGGTATCTTCATATCCAAGCCCATGTACACGCTGGCAGAACCATTTGTAGTAGTTCGGCTCAGGACGTATCAAGCTGTAGAACGAGTCCACATTCTCGCCATTCCTCACCACCACAACCCCCACACTGCAAACACTCGACGCACACTCGTTTGCCGTCTCAAAATCTATAGCTGCAAAATCATTCATATTCAAAATATTTCAAAATCACATAATACCGCTATAACATAATACCGCTATAACGCAATAAATCAAAAAAATTATACGTCCTAACTTCATTTTCATCGCCCGTCCAATCATGACATATTGTCACCCTGCTCCCTCTTTGGCACTCTATTTGCCCTATAAATAATATATACATATTATATATATCCAGCGCCAAACTTCAAACTTCGAAAACTAAAAAAATAACAATAATCATGCAAGGTAATTTAAACGTACAGACCGAAAACATATTCCCGGTCATCAAGAAATTTCTCTACTCGGATCACGAAATCTTCCTTCGCGAACTCATCTCCAACGCCGTCGACGCATCGCAGAAACTCAAAGCCCTCTCCTCGCGCGGCGAATTCAAGGGCGAACTCGGCGACCTCACCATCGAAGTCAAGATCGAAAAGGGCAAGCTCATCATCTCTGACCACGGTATCGGCATGACCTCCGACGAAATCGACAAATACATCAACCAAATAGCCTTCAGCGGTGCCAACGACTTCCTCGACAAGTACAAAGACGTTCAGGAAAACCTCATCGGCCACTTCGGACTCGGTTTCTATTCCGCCTTTATGGTTGCCGACAAAGTCGAGATCGACACCAAGTCCTACACCGACGCCCCCGCCATGCACTGGAGCTGCGACGGCAGCCCCCAGTTCGAGATGACGGAAGGCAAACGCACACAGCGCGGCACCGACATAATCCTCCACATCGCCGACGACTGCAAGGAGTTCCTCGAAGAGCACCGCATCCTCGAGCTCCTCAAGAAATACTGCCGTTTCATGCCCATCGCCATCCGCTTTGGCGAAGAGAGCACATGGGTGGACAGCGACACTGAGTTCGAAGAGGTTGGCGAAGGCGAAAACAAGACAAAACGCCCCAAACGCGTCGAGAAGAAGCAGCCGCGCATCATCAACGACACCGAACCTGCATGGCGCAAAAAACCTGCCGATTTGTCAGACGACGACTACAAGAAATTCTATCATGAACTATACCCGATGAATTTCGAAGACCCGCTCTTCCAAATCCACCTCAACGTCGACTACCCCTTCAACCTCACCGGCATACTCTACTTCCCCAAAGTACGCAAGACCATCGACCCCAACCGCAACAAGATTCAGCTCTACTGCAACCAGGTCTTCGTCACCGACCAGGTCGAGGGCGTGGTGCCCG
>CAMOFI010000139.1 GCA_946613135.1 uncultured Bacteroidales bacterium | reverse complement strand
GGCATATCCCAGTCGTCGGCGAAGACATAAGAGTCTTTTACACCTGCAATCTGAGAAAAGTCCTTGCTGCGACCTCCTATTTCAAAAGTATATTTTGCATCCACCTTGAAGTCGCCTTGAGTCTTCCCATATTCTACATTGTGCGACTCGGAAAGACATCCCACTGCAAAGGTCTCACGGAGAGTACCCACTTCCACTTTGGTAGGTGCAAGGGCATACATTATGTTGGGATTCTCAAGATACACCTTGTCAGGCTTCGACAGCTTGCCGACCTTTTTCTTGTCGGAATAAAGCAGGTTCAGCACTTTGGCATCGCCCAAATACTTGAGATATTCCACCACCGTGTCGCGGCCGATTTCAAGGGCTGCAGCAATGCGGTTGGCGTTAAGCTCAAAGGGAGTCTCGCTGCAAATCATGGCAATCAACGCCTGTAGCTTCCTGACATTGGACACATCAACCCTGCATATCTGAGGCAACTCTGTCTCGACAATATAACCGACCACCTGTTCAATCTTAGTGTAGTAATCGCCCTCTCCCTCAAGAAGGAACGGGTAATAACCCTTTGAGAGATACTCCTTGAATAGTGCCACTGGCTTGCATTTGGCGGAGACCGACTGCCACAAATCGTAAGGATGGGTCAGAATGTCGTCTAAAGTCCACTTGGGGAACTCTAACCTATGGTAGAAACGCAGCGCCTCGCGGAACGAAAGACCCGGCATTGTGTATTTCACAGCCCGGCGCGACAAGTCGGCATCCCCCTCACGCATCCGCAGAAGGGAGGACCCGCTCACAATCAGTTTCAAATCTGGAAACAACTCGTAAATCTCTTTTATCTCACGGCTCCAATCCGATGTACCAGGTTTGTATTTGTGAATCTCGTCAATCGCCAGCAGTTCACCCCCACGAATCGAGAATTCCTCGGCCAATTCCACCAGAGTACGTGTCGACATATCCACCGTGTCTGCTGAACAATATAACACACGATGGTCACCCGGCTTGTAGTTCTGCTTCAGATGTTGTCTGATAAGGGTGGATTTGCCCACGCCCTTGGCACCTATAATGGTAATGAGCTGGGAACCCCAATGGATTTCATCCATTTTGTCCCGGATGATGTCCATGCCGGTATTGGCTAACAACCTGTCACTCTTTCTGAATAATGTGTCCATATTGTATTAAGTTTCACGGTGCAAAAATAATAAAAATGCTGCACGTACACAACATTTTTTTTTAAAAATGCCGTTTCTGCGCAACACATTTTATTCGTTAACACATATGACGATTTGTCATATAATTTAAAATCAACCATATACTGACTTTCCCTGAAATTGGTTGACAAATTTGGGATGGTTGTCGGCCGAGCCGACGCCACAGCAAAACTGAATTGGTTTACATTGTTTGGTTCATATCCCTGATCTGGTTTACACCGTCACGGTTTTGGTTTACACTTTGCGTCACATTCACCTGTTTTTGTTTACTGCTGTCCTGTTTTGGTTGACACTGACTTTCCCTGAAATTGGTTGACAGGTACGCAATCTTTCTCAAACGAGAGATCTCTCACGAAGAGACCATGCGAACAAGTCTAAATGAGCAGATCTATATTATTCTGCTGGCCACCCAGGCGAAGGCACGTGCCATGCGCTTTTCAGAGTCGACGAAGTGGTTGCCGGGGTTCCACTCTAAGGCTGCAGCCCTGTCGGAAGTGCGGAGCAACTCGTACTGGCGGCGTATGGCATCGTCGATGTGGGCCATCACAGGGTTCTTGGTGTGCGACTCCCTGTCGCCCAGGCTCAGGTAGACGGCACGGGCATGCATCTCCCTACTCTCGATATAGTCCATCCAGCCCGGGTACCAAACCGACGGCGATGCGGCAGCAATGCCGTCGAAGAGGTTGGAGTTGTAGCCCGCCCACAACGAAAAAAGTCCGGCAAGGGAATAGCCTCCCATAACCACTTTCATCTTGCCCCAACGCTCTGTCAACGAAGGCAAAAGAATGTCATTGATGAAGCGAAGCGTTTCAGGGGCACCGCTGCCGAACGGCTGCTTGCCGAAGGCTGGCGGAGCAGTCCACGGCGTGAGGTCGGCCATCCAGTTTCCTACGGCAAAGGCCACAAGGTTGAAGGGTTTCTCTGTATTATCCTTTATCATAGCCACTTCGTCGTCCAAAAGTCCACGGTCGTGGTCGTCGACAGGCTGCAGCATCAGTATCTTGGCGCCATCCATCGTATGTTCGAAGCATTCTCTTCCATCAAGGGTCATATTGTTTTTATATATGGTCTTCTAACTTGCAAGCACTTATTACATTATCCGTTCCATGTGGTAGCCCATGCGGTGGAGCTGCATGGCCATGCCGAAAAGGTATAGCTGATGCAGGCAAGCCACATAGCCATCGAAGGCCTCCTTGGTGCCTGGCTCAAGACGCTCGCGCATCAGCTCGTAGTTTACACGTGTGGCGCATTCGCTGACAACAGCTTCGAGGGCATCGGAATCTTTGCCGCTCAGCATCAACACATCTTCGCGGATATACTCGTCCATCTCGTCGTAGCCGCGCTTGTCGCGCATA
>CAMOFI010000138.1 GCA_946613135.1 uncultured Bacteroidales bacterium | reverse complement strand
GAAGAACTTGACCGCCAGCAGCGTCAACAAGAACAACAAACAGATAGCGAAGACAACAATGGCGCCGCCTTTGCCAATGCCATTACCGAAGCCTTGGACTCCAGTCCCGACAAGGTCACAACGCCATTGCTCAATCAGGAAGAAATAGAAGACGAGGATCCTCCTCGTATCAACCTTACAGCGGTGGTGTGCACTGCTATCGTGGCCGTTTGCGCCACAATAATACTCCTTGCAGCTCATCCTTGGAAAAAAAGCGAAGAAGCAGTCCAACTCGTCGAAACGGAACAGGCAGTACAGACAGAAGAAAAAACACACGAAGGCGACAATGGCTCCCAGCAACTGAAAGAGGCTGAAGAACAGCGAAAAATAGCAGAGGAAAAAGTGGCTCGTGAAAAAGCCGAACAAGAGAAAGCCGCCAAAGAAAAAGCTGAGCAAGCCAAGAAGAAAGAGTCCAACTCGATAGTCGTGTCTACCGTCAAGCCAGGCAGCAATAATGTGTACTATAATTGTCGCCTGATAGATGCTTCGTCGCGCAGGCTTACCAAAAACGAGGTTGCAGGCATGTCGAAAAACGAGCTGGCACTTGCCCGCAATGCCATCTATGCCCGTCACGGCTACCAGTTCAAGGAGGCCAACCTCAGGGAGTTCTTCTCTAAACAAAGCTGGTTCAGTCCCACAAATATCGATATTGCCAGTGTCGAAATGACAGATATAGAGGTGTATAACGTCAACTTGATCAAAGCAAGGGAGGTGGAACTGCAATGAAAGGACGTCTGATCCTCTTTCCCGTACCAATCGGCGCCGATGATATCGGTCTCTCTCTGCCGTCCAACAATATAGAGCTCCTCAACCGGTGCCACACATTCATCGTCGAGGAACTGCGGACGGCACGTCGCTTCCTAAAACATGCAGGCTACACACATCCAATCGACGAGACAGAGTTCTACCTCCTCAACGAACACACCTCGCAACAGGAAATAGCACACTACCTCGATGCCATCGACAGGGGAGAGGACACTGGTATGCTTAGTGAGGCCGGATTGCCATGCGTGGCCGATCCCGGAGCCATGGTGACACGCATGGCCCAGAGCCGCGGCATAGAAATCGTTCCTCTTGTGGGCCCTTCTTCGCTCATGCTTGCTCTTATGGCATCGGGCCTCAACGGACAGAGTTTCGCATTCCACGGCTACCTGCCAGTCGAAAGGCAACAACGCAACGCCGCTATCCGGGCCCTCGAACATGCAACACAACGGACAGGACAAACACAAATCTTCATCGAAGCCCCCTATCGCAACAACCAGATGCTCCAAAGCCTGACAGAAACATGCTGCAACGACACCCTTATCTGTGTCGCTTGCGACCTGACTCTACCCACCCAGACAGTGCGTACCCTTACGGCACAGAAATGGCGCAGCCACCGCGAAAAAATAAACCTCCACAAACGCAACACCGTTTTCCTCATTGGAGTATAGAATAACAAAAAGCACCTTCATACTTTAAAAAAAATTCTTACTTTTGCAGTCGCGTAAGAAATCTGTAAACAAGACCTTTTTTTGAATTATATCAATATAAAATAGTTTATTATGCAAAAATTTGATCCAGCAACAGCTATCCAGCGTCTTGACGGACGCGATGCAAACCGTGGCGTAAACCCCGCAATCAGCGACAGCGCAACCTTTACCTTCCCCGAAGCACATCTCATGACCGAGACTTTCCATGGCGAAACCGAGGGCTATTTCCTCTACAGCCGTCATTGGAACCCTTCAAACCTTGCCCTCTGCCAGGCTCTCGCAGCTATGGAAGGCACTGAGGCTGCATGGTGCACGGGTTCGGGTCTTGCAGCAATCACCTGCGCACTGCTCCACGAAGTGAAGAGCGGCGACCATATCGTCAGCTCTATGACCACCTATGGCGGTACCTTCGCCTTTATGGCCAACTATATGAAGAAATTCAACGTAGAGACCACCTTTGTCAACTTCCAGGACCTCGAAGCCGTCAAGAAAGCTATCCGTCCCAATACCAAGGTGCTCTACACAGAGACCATGAACAACCCTCTGCTCCGTATCGCCAATATCCCTGAACTCAGCAAGATAGCCCATGCCCATGGTGCCAAGCTGATTGTCGACAACACCTTCACGCCTATGATTTTCAGCCCCTATCGCCTGGGCGCTGATGTGGTTGTATACTCCATGACCAAATTCATCAACGGAAAGAATGACTGCGTGGCCGGCGCCATCTGTGGCAGCGCTGAATATATTGGCAGCCTTATCGACGTCAACAACGGAACCTGCATGCTCCTCGGCCCGGTACTCGACCCGATGCGCAGCAGCAGCATCCTCAAGAATCTCCACACCCTCCACATCCGCATGCAGAAGCACGGCGAAAACGCCATGTATCTGGCAAAGCGTTTCAAAGAGGTGGGATTCAAATACAACTATCCGGGACTTCCCGAGCATCCCGACTATGAGCTCTTCAACAGCATGATGAACAAAGGCTATGGCTATGGCGGTATGATCAGTATCGATATGGGTACTGCCGATGCAGCCAGCCGCATCATGGAAATCATGCAGAACAAGGGTGTCGGCTACCTTGCCGTATCGCTTGGCTACTTCAAGACACTGTTCAGCAACAGCGGCAAGTCGACCTCGAGCGAAGTTCCTGAAGATATCCAGAAAGAGATGGGTATGAGCGAAGGCCTTATCCGCTTCTCGATGGGTCTCGACAACGACATCGAGGCTA
>CAMOFI010000137.1 GCA_946613135.1 uncultured Bacteroidales bacterium | reverse complement strand
TGTAAATGTCCGTAAATTGCCATAAATGTCAAATAAATTTGACCAATTACTTATAATAATACACACTTTTGACCTTGTGTCTGACAGGGCAGGTGAAATATTTATTCTATTTTGCCGAATGTGGTGTCGATAAGGCGGATAAATTCTTGGTAGGGGAGTGTGTCGCCGATTTCAGATAGTGCTATGGCGAGGTTGCGGTAGTACCATTCGATGTCGTTTTTGCCGCCAGGGGTGTGGAATCGGCTCCACAGGTCGTCGCCGATGGCGATGTAGTCGCCAGCGATGGCCCGCATGTTTGACAGCTTGTCGCCAAGAGCGACAAGCTTGCTGTCGCGGTCGCTGGCGTTTATCTGGTCGATCTGTATTTGCTTTCGCTGCCTCCAGGAGAGGCTGTGGTCTTTGGTTCCCGTTTCGTGAAGCACAAGGTTGGCGACACGTGCTCCGAAGAGTGTTTCGACTTGTTCGATGGTTGTGTCGGTGTCCTCAACGGTGTCGTGCAGTATGGCGGCAGCTATCAACTCGGGGTCGTTGGTCATGGAGGCAACAATAGAGGCTGCCTCCATCGGATGTATTATGTATGGGAATCCTTTGCCGCGGCGCTCTGTGCCGCTGTGGGCAGTGATTGCAAACTGTGCTGCGCGGTCGAAGAGGCTGGTGTCTAAAGGTTTGTTCATACCAAATTGATTTTTTGTGCTTGTTTGAAAATACGTGCTGCGCGTTGGGCGTTATAGTCCGATTCGCCGTAGAGATTGGCAAACATGCGCACCAGTCCGGCTTCGCCAAATCCCTGTTTCAGTATTTGCACAATGCAGATGTTCTGCATCGCGACGGAGTAGGCAACGATGTCGAGCCCCGTTCCAGCCAGCTGTATAAGGGCCAGCTGGTAGGCGTTGTCGCTGTTTTCTATGCGCATGCGTTCTATGTCGCCTATGGTCTTCATGCCCATCTGGAGGAGCACGTTGTAGTATGGCATGATGCTGTCTTCGTACACTTCGGCCTGGTTGATGGTGGCAATCTTGTCGACTAAGTGCTTGAAGGGAAGCAACTGGCTGTAGCTGCGGAAGGTGTCGCCGTTGAGGGGCACTTCGTCGAAGTTGCCTGTGGCGACGAGCGACTGGACTTTGCGGCGGTAGTCGTTGATCTCCTTGCGTATGCGGCTGAACTGCTCGTCGGCAAGCTCGAGGATGCCGGCGAGCCGGTTGAGACTGCGCTGGTATTCCAACGGAATCTCCACGTCGCTCTTGTATCCAGTGTCGTGCTGCATATTGGCCCATACATGCTGGAGGGCGCTGCGCATCTGCAGTTCGAAGCGCAAAGTGTTCAGTTGTGGCATCGAAGGGTCGTCGCAGATGCTTTTGGGCAGGCGGCAGATGTAGTGGAGCGACATGTAGCCGAATCGGTCGATCTCGAGCATCTTGCGTTTGTCGACGGAGTTGTCCCAGTCGATGTCGAAAAGTTTCTCGGCAAGAGCGGAGATTATGTCCACTTCGTCACTGAAAAAGGTTATGATACGGACTCCCACAATGTCGGTGATGTCGTCGACGGTGCGGTATTTGTAGCCCTTGAGCTCGAGTTTGCCTTTAAGGCTTTTTTCGGTCTTTATGCGTCCCTCGAGGCCTGTAACCATGATGTTGTTGGCAGCAAGACAGTTGCGAAGAGACTCGATGACAACGTCTTTGATTCTGTTGTATATCGGTAGGTTGTCGCGATACTCGTCGAGTATCATCTCGCCGTGCATGTCCAGTTTCATTAGCGTTGCTGAATTAATTGTTTTTTATTGTTGTTAGCGGGCAAAGTGTAGTCTGCTCATAAGTGTTATGAATGCCCGATAGGTCTGACGTGTTTCTTGTTTTATATGATTTCACGCCGAAGGCGACAGGTATGACTAAAAGCCCATAGTCAGAGATTTGCTGTGCGACGGATCCGTCAGATGATGGATATGATGTTGGAAAAGCCTGTAATGTCGAACACCTCTTTGACCTGTGGATTCATGTTGCGCATAACCATTTTGCCACCGCGCGACATTACGCTCTTCTGCAGTGTGAGGAACAGGCGCAAGCCTTGCGACGAGGTGTATGTCATGCCTGTGCAGTCGATGTCGATGTCTGGTTTGTCGCCTTCCATAAGAGGGGCGATGTCTTGCTGGAACTGGTCGGCGTTGGTGGTGTCCAGACGCCCGTCGAGGGTCACTATGGTCTTGTTGTCAACGATGTGTATGGTAGTATTCATGGTTGTAACTTTATTATCCGATTTTTTTTGTCATTGTGAGGACGTTGTTGCCGTTTTCGTAGCGGTAGTCGATGCTGTCCATCATTTTTTTGCAGAGGAAAATGCCGAGGCCTCCTATTTCGCGTTCTTCGGCACCGAGGGTGATGTCGGGGTCGTCTTTTTCGAGAGGGTTGAAGGGTATGCCTGCATCGCGAAGTTCGATGGTGAGTATGAGGCTGTCGTGGTCAAGGCTTGTCCCGGCCTCGAGCCACCCGATGCCGCCGTCGTAGGCGTAGCGTACTACATTTTCGACGGCTTCTTCGATAGAAAGACGCAGTTTGAAACGCAGGGCCTCGTTGTCGGGCATGTCGGGCGAATCCATGAGAAACTCGATAATCTCACTGCTTTTGTCTTTTATTGGATTGAAACGTTTTTTCATATAAAGGTTGAAGTTTAAAGGGTTAAGGGGAGTGAAGGGGGAGTGAAGGGGGAGTGAGAGAGGAGTGAGGGGGACAATAGGTCTGTATCTGATG
>CAMOFI010000136.1 GCA_946613135.1 uncultured Bacteroidales bacterium | reverse complement strand
GCCCGAATATCCGCAGTGGTTCTATCGCCAGATCGTCAAAGACCACGGCAACATCGTCGAAGAAAAGTAAACGATCGACAGACGTTGAACCTTAATTGTAGAAGTAGAAAAAGGATGCCGCATGGCATCCTTTTTCTACTTTTATACTCCAACTTTTCAGTCGAGAACAGCATGGAGTTCTGCATCGTTCCAGTAAGTCATACGGCGGAACTCGTTGTCGTCGTCTTTCTTGCGCGACAGGATTTTCTGGTCTGAGACATATTGTTTGATACGCAGATATTGAGTCTTGTACATATTCCATTCGGCTGCGTCGAGACTCTTCTTCTGCGAGAGGTAGCAGAGCACTTGGTAGGCATGGCGTGTTTTGGCGGCAGGATAGGCATCCCATAGGGCGTCAAATCTGGCGTGTATCTCTGCCCAGCTGCCGAGCCGTCCGTCGCTGATGTCGGCGATGATCTGTTGCATGTCGTTTTCAGCCACAAGCTGTCCGCCAATATTGACCCAACGGGTCACGCGTTCACCGTCGCCAAGGCTGGCGTCGGGAAGCTCCTCTCCCACCACAGGAACGAGGGTGTTCATGGCATAGTAGATCAGCATGTCGCGATAGGCATTATAGCCCTCGCCGGCTTTGAGGATAACGGTCTTGCGTTTGCCTTTCTCCATGCCATGGGCAACAATTTCGGTCTTGCCTTCGCGATAGGCCTCTTCGGTCCAAATATGGAGCAGCTCGCGCCCGATAATGATTTCCTCGGCGGTGTCGGGAGCAAGGTTGTCGAACTCAATATGCTGGGCTTTGTATTTGCGTTTGTCGCGCGAGGCGAACTTACGGCTGTTGCGGTCCATGGCATACATGTTGTACATCCACCAATAGGCGGGCATGACCTCCAGCTGGTTTTTGGCGGCATTGTTGTTGACGAGGGCAAATGGGAGCGTGATGTTCAGTTCCGACGGATAGTCGGCCTTTGCCAGCAAGCAGTTGGAAGCGAAACGGCTGGAGTGCTTCACACTGACGCAGAGTCCGGGCCAGAAGCCGCGACCGCAGCTTATCTCGTTGTCGGCCGTGCGACTGTTGTGGTTGCTGCCAAGCGTGCCACCTGCAGCCACATTGCTCTGTCCCATCACCAAGGCGGCGATAAGGAACGAGTTGTTGTGGTGCTGCTCGTGGGCTGGAAATATTATACTGTTGCCCACCTCGCAGCGTGCCAGAGTTGAATTGTCGCCCACTACGGTGTCGTTGAGGCGCAGACCGAACTCGAGATGGACATGCTCGCCCAAGAGGAAACGTTCGGCTATGATGCCATATTCGAGCTTGCAGCCATATCCAACCACTCCGTCGCCCAGGACGATACACTCCTCAATGAGAGTCGGGTCGTCGGCGCTGGAACATACGGCAACGTTACGTATACATTTGGTGTTCTTGATAGTACAGCAGTCGCCTACGGTGACATAGCCTCCATCCACTGTGCGTATCTCGTTGCGAGTAATCTCCTCAAGCCGTTCGATCATCTTCTGCTCACCCCTGAAGCGTGCCCACATATAGGCATCGCCTATGGTCATGCCTTTAAACGGCAATATTTTGCGACCGCCATTCTCATTCATAGGTTCCAGCCATGCATGGCCTTCATCGCCTGTAGAGGCAGTCATCTCGTCAATATTGAACAGGAGGCAGCGGTTGCCGATGGTGTAGCCCGAAAGGAAGTGTACATTATGTACAGCACAGTTGTGGCCCACCGAGCAGTTCTGCAGCCAGCTGCCGCTGATTCCGACAGGCAGCGTGAGGTTTTTGCAGCTGAGCGTGCTTTCGCTCATGCCTCCGATAGCCACATTGCCGTCGAATCTGTTGTTCGCGACGCAATCAGGATTGAAATGGTCGTCGACAACAATCTTCTGCCAATCAGAGGCCCTGTTGCCCAGGGCCTCCAGTCTGGCTATTTCTATGTTTGTCAGATTTCTGTAAGACATTTGGATAGCAAATGTTAAAAAGTGGAAAACTATTCAACAGACTCTTCGCAATCAGTCATAAAAGGCCTTGTAGCGTTCGAGGGTTTTCTCGATGGTCTGTTTGTCCTTGAAATACTCGTATGTGCTCATCTTCAGCTCCACGGTGGCCTCTTCGTCGCAGAATACAGTACCATGCTGGTGCATCTGCAGCATACTCGAGGTCCACATGTGGTTCACTCCGTTTTCGATCATGTGATGAAGGGCACGCGCCTTCTTAGGACCATTGCAGAGGATAAGCACCTCGCGTGCATCCATGACAGTGCCGACACCCACGGTAAGGGCTTGTTTCGGGACCTTGGTGACATCATTGTCGAAGAAGCGGCTGTTGGCCATAATGGTATCAGTAGTCAGGGTTTTGATACGTGTGCGGCTGGAGAGGCTGCTGCCTGGCTCGTTGAACGCAATGTGGCCGTCGGGACCTACGCCACCCATAAAGAGGTCTATGCCACCAGCCTCAGCAATCATTTCCTCATAGCGTTCGCACTCCGCCATGAGGTCTTTGGCATTGCCATTGAGGATGTGCACATTCTCTTTCTTGATGTCGATATGGCCAAAGAAATTTGTCCACATGAAGCTGTGGTAGCTTTCAGGATGCTCTTCTGGCAATCCCACATATTCATCCATGTTGAAAGTCACAACATTCTGGAAACTGACAGCACCTCTTTTGTTGAGTTCTACAAGATGGCTGTAGAGACCCAACGGAGAACTACCGGTAGGACAGCCCAACACAAACTTGTGGTCGGCAGTTGGCTTGAAGTCATTGATTTTCTTGGCAACATAGTTTGCCGCCGCTACGGACATTTCGTCGTAGTCTTTTGCAATTAGTACGCGCATAATGAATTAAGATTTGGTTATATATTAAGATTGTTTGTAAGTCGAGTTGTTTCAGTTGCAAAAACCTACGGAGGATTTTGTGTGTCTAT
>CAMOFI010000135.1 GCA_946613135.1 uncultured Bacteroidales bacterium | reverse complement strand
TGAGGTCGACATAGCGCTGGCGGTAGCGCAGCTCGGGGTCGCTGAAGGCGTCGTATACCACGCCGTCTTTCTCCTTGACGATAGGCAGGGGGCGGAGGCTCTTGCTGAGTACGGTGAGGCTCTTGACATGGATGGAGGTTTCGCCCATCTGTGTGACGAAGACGTAGCCGGTCACGCCGATGATGTCGCCGATGTCGAGGAGGCGTTTGAAGACGGTGTTGTAGAGCGTCTTGTCCTCGCCAGGGCAAATCTCGTCGCGCTTGACGTAGAGCTGTATGCGGCCGTAGCTGTCCTGCAGTTCGACGAAGGAGGCGGCGCCCATGATGCGGCGGCTCATGATACGTCCTGCAATGCTGATATTCTGGAAGAGGGTGTTGTCTTTAGGGAATTGTTCCAGAATCTCGTTGGATTTGGCGTTGACCTCGTAGAGGGCAGCGGGATAGGGGTTGATGCCGAGTTTTTTGAGCTCGTTCAGTGAATTTCTGCGTATTTGTTCTTGTTCACTCAGTTCTGCCATGATATGATATATAATTAATTATCAGATATAAAAACGAATAATACTCCAATGCGGGTGTGCGTGGGTAATGATGCAAAATTAAATAATTTTTTTGATTGCCGATATGAAATCAGCTTCCTCGTCGATGGTTACAGTGATAGGGATGTAGAAGAAAGGCATCTGCTGCAGCTGTTGGGTGGTGAGGCTGCTGCGGAGTCGCATGGCATCTTTTTCGGTAGTGACAATGGCTTTGGAGGGCTCTTTTATGGCACTAAAAGCCTTGGTTATCTGATGGATGTCGTTCTCAGAAAAGTCGTGGTGGTCTGGGAACGATAGGTGGTTCACGGTGCAATGTCGTTCAAGATGATGCTTGAGAGGCGTTGGGTGTGCTATGCCAGTGACGAGTAGTATTTCCCGAACCGGATGCCATTCCGTTTCGTCGAAAAGAGAATGCGGTTCCAGATAAGTGATAGATGAAAAGAAGAGTGCCTGGTGTGGAAGGAGATGGAGGTGTCTTCGTATCTGGTTGCGTTTTGATTTGCTCAACATTGGCGGGCATTTGGTCACGACCACGATGTCGGCGCGGCGGCTCTGTCGGCGTGCTTCGCGCAGGTTGCCGAATGGGAGGATATGGTCGTCGCAATAGAGATCGTCATATTCGGTGAGGAGCAGCATCGCGTTTGGGCGGATGCTGCGGTGTTGGTAGACGTCGTCGAGCAGGATGAGCTGTGGCGGATGAGACTGTTGTGCCAGTTGACGGATGCCTTCGTTGCGGTCTTCGCATACGGACACTGTCAGTGAAGGGAATTTTTGTGCCATCATTGCTGGTTCGTCGCCTATGGATAAAGCGTTGTTGTGTGTCCTGTCAGCCAGAACGAACCCCTTGGTTTTACGGCCATAGCCGCGGCTCAGAAGAGCTATGTCAATGTTTGCGAAGAGGCGGATGAGGTATTCGGTATGCGGAGTCTTGCCTGTACCGCCCATACGCAGGTTGCCGATGCCGATGGTGGGAATGGGAGAACGGGCTGTTTTTTTTATTCCAACGTCATATAGCCAGTTGCGCACAGCCACACCGACGGCATACCAGATACTCAGCGGGAGGAGCAGGATTGCTATAAGGAGTTGGATTGTCTTCATTGTTCGATGTCGGGATAAAGGAGATACTTCTTGCGCAGTTGTTTGTAATTGGACAGGGCCGGCTCCCATGTGGCACGGATTTCGGGTTCAGAAAGTCCTTGTTCAATCTGCCGGCGCAGCGCTGTGGTACCTGCAAGTTTGTCGAAGAAGTTGTTTTTGAGGAAGAAAGGTTTTTGCGGGTTGCTGCAGTGATGGCGGTATGTCTGAAGGAGTGGCTGCAGGTCGATGGTGTTGCCGACAGAGTATTGTCTGAGGTCGATGGTGTCGATGCCGATTGTGAATACTTCGAACGGCCACGGGGTGCCGCGTCCTACGCTGACGTTAGTGCCTTCGAAGAGGCACACGGACGGATAGAGGGCTATGGCGTGTGCGTTGCGGAGGTTGGGCGAAGGTGGGACAGGGAGGATGTAGACGCTGTCGCGGCGGTAGCCTTGCATCGGGACAACGGTAAGCTGGCACTTGATGCCGCCTTTCAGCCACTGCTCGCCATTGATCATCTGAGCGTATTCGCCGATGGTGAGGCCGTAGACGACGGGCACGGGGTGCATGCCCACGAAAGAGCGCAGGGCGGTGTCGAGCACAGGGCCGTCGACATAGTGCCCGTTGGGGTTGGGCCGGTCGAGGACAATGCACGGAATGCCTTGCTCGGCGCAGGCCTCCATGACGTAGTGGAGCGTGGAGATGTAGGTGTAGAAACGGCAGCCGACGTCCTGCAGGTCGAAGATGACGCAATCGACATCAGCCATCTGCTCCGGCGTGGGTTTCTTGTTCTTGCCGTAGAGCGAGATGATAGGGAGGCCTGTACGGGTGTCGGTGCTGTTCTTGATGGTGGCACCGGCTTCGGCCTTGCCGCGGAAGCCGTGCTCAGGGCAGAATATTTTCGTCACATTGACCCCTCTGGCGAGCAGAGTGTCGACCAGATGAGTGTTGCCGACAAGGGAGGTGTGGTTCCCGACCACGGCACAGCGGGGTCCGCCATAGATGGGGTAGTCGCCATCGAGAAGTACTTCGGCGCCTGTCTTCAGCGTCTCGGCTGCGATGGGAGAAGGCACCGACGCTTGATCGGAGCGCGATTGAGCCTGGCAAGCTATAGGAAAGAGCATCAGCGTGGCGACACAAAACAATATATGGATGAGGGAACGCACGTTTTTTTTTCGTTATTACGTTGTTTTTTAGGGGTTAGTTTTTTCCAGTGTGGCCGAAGCCGCCACTGCCGCGTTCGGTGTCGGAGAGCTCCTGAACCTCAACGATTTCGGCCTGCTCGTGGCGGGCGATGACCATCTGGGCGATGCGCTCGCCGTCG
>CAMOFI010000134.1 GCA_946613135.1 uncultured Bacteroidales bacterium | reverse complement strand
AGAACGTAAACGTCCGTGAATTGCCATAAATGTCAAATAAATTTGACCAATTACTAAAAAAAAACAGGCAACCATTCCGAGGAGCCTGTTTTTTCCATTATTAATCCATAAAACTTAATAACAACCAATTGTTTACACATGAAAATGGCAAATAATTCTTCGTTGTTTTCCGATTGCAAAAATACTATCTATGTATAAACCACAATATAACGAAAAATAACCAATTTCCCGCCACAGACTCACTAATGGTAGTGAATAGCGGGATATTAAATCTTAATTTTCAATCAAAAAACTCACAACTCTCAACTTTTTCGTATCTTTGTATTTTAAACTTTTCGCACCATGCAATTTCAATATATTGAGAACCAAACAGCTATAGCAAATCACCTGACTGAAACCATCGACTCAGGAAGGGTGGCGCATGCCCAAATGTTTCTTGGAGAGTCGTCGGGGGGGAGTCTGGCTCTTGCTATTGCCTTTGCCCAATACTTGAATTGCCAGAACAGGCAGCACTATGCCCAAGGAGGTCCGCACGGCCTGCGGGCCGACTCGTGCGGTTGCTGCCCGTCGTGCAAGAAATACCAAGAGCTGACACACCCCGACCTGCACTTGTTTTTCCCTAATGCAACGACAGACTCGGTCAAAAAAAATCCTTCGTCGGCAGATTTCCAAACCGAGTTTCGCGAATTTCTTAACGCACGAAAGCAGAAGGGCACTCTCGAAGAGTGGTACGATTTTATGCAGCTGGACAAAAAACAGGGCTTGTTCCGCGAGCGCGATGCCGACGACATGATTCAGATCTTAGGCATGAAATCGTACGAGGGCGGATACAAAGTGGTTGTGATATGGATGGCGGAGCTGATGAACGGATCTGCCGCCAACACCATACTGAAGTCGCTCGAGGAGCCGCCAGACAAGACGCTGATTCTGCTGGTGGTAGAAAACAGCGAAAGGATGCTGAGCACCATAATATCGCGTACGCAGCTGGTCAGGATAGGCGGTGGAGTAAGCGATGAGATTACGTCGATACATGTTGACGAATTTGCAACACTTTATGTGACGTGGATGCGTCAGCTCTTCAAGCTCAATATGATGTCGCTGTCGGCATGGGTGGACAGCATGAGCGAGAAAGGACGCGAGGAGCAGAAGGGCTTTTTGCAGTTTGCTCAAGAGTCGACACGCCAGTGCTTTCTGCGCAACAACGCCGGAATGGCCATGAAGATGGATTTTGGCGACGAGAAGTTCAATACGTCGTTCCCGACGATGATTACGGAGAACAACATCGAGAGAATCAACAATGCTTTTGACGAGGCAATCTTTGCGATAGGCCGCAACGGGTATGCGAAAATAGTGTTTATGGAGCTGTCGTTCAGAATCAGCAAAGCATTGAAGAAAAGATGAATATAGAGGAGTGAAAAATCAGTATACCGACAAATCATTATATAATCATTATAGTTTATTAGTATTTTATCGTGAATAGCAATAAAGGAAACAGAAACAGAGACCGCGTTGAGCGGAACAACATACCGTCGGACCAAACCGACTCTAATCTTGAGACAACAGCTACCGGTGTGGCTACTGAGCAGGACGAATATGCAGCCACAGCGGAGGAGATGGAGGCATTTATACGCAGCCGTCGCGAAAAGCGTAATGCATCGCATCGGCAGCCCTACGAGGATGCCGATGTCCAAGAGGTGCCTACTGACCCTCTTGCCAACGAGACGGCGATGGACCCCTATCTGGAGCCCGATCCTGTGCTGCCCAAGGTGAGATATGACGAGCCGCTGCTGCTGTCGCGCGGATGCAACCACTGTCCGGAATCGTATGTGCCCGTGTCGGAAATCGAACTCCGCAGCTGCTGCAAAGTGGGTAGCTGCAACTGGATGAAGGGCATACGCCAGCCTATGGAGAAGCCGTTCGACTGTGTCGAAGTGCGTTTCAAGAATAACCGCAAGGACTTTTTCCGCATCCCTGACGGTATAGACGTAAGCGACGGTGACGTTGTGGCAGTGGAGGGTATTCCGGGCCACGACGTGGGCATCGTCAGCCTGACGGGCGAAGTGTGCCGCATACAGATGATGAAAAAGAAGGTAGACCCACAGTCGGAAAACATAAAAAAACTGTTCCGCCGCGCCAAAGCGAGCGACATCGAACGCTGGTGCTCTGCCATAAAAGAAGAGACGAACACTCTGAAGAAAACCCGTCAGATCGCTGAGGATTTGGGACTGGTGATGAAGGTGAACGACGTGGAGTATCAGGGAGACCATTCGAAAGCCATATTCTATTATACGGCCGATGACCGCGTTGATTTTCGTAGCCTTATAAAAGTCCTGGCAGAGCAGTTCCATGTCCGTATCGAGATGAAACAGATCGGTGTGAGACAGGAAGCCGGCAAGGTGGGCGGCATAGGCACATGCGGCAGAGAGCTGTGCTGCAGCACATGGCTGACCAACTTCAAGTCGGTGACGACAAGTGTGGCCAAGGCACAGCAGATACTGCCAAACCCGCAGAAACTGGCTGGCCAATGCGGAAAGCTCAAGTGCTGTCTGAATTTCGAATATGCTGTCTATATGGATGCATTGAAGAAATTTCCCCCGGCCAATACTCCCATCAGGTTCAAGAAGGGCCTGGCCATGTACAAGAAGACTGATGTGTTCAGAGGATTCATGTGGTACGCCTATGAAAACGAGAACGACCTGTATGCTGTGAAGGCCGAAGATGTGAAGAAAATTATCGAGATGAACCGCGAAGGCCAATATCCTGAACAACTGGAGGACTATCAGGTGGAACTGATGTCGACAGCTGCTCTGGCGCAGGAGTCGGACAGCGTCGAGTTCGAGCGTGAGCTCCAGCTGATGGCCGACGAGGGAGCAACGGAACATAAGCCGGAGAACGGCGACAGGAGAGCCGAAGGCGGAGAGCGGAGGAACGGCGACAGGCGTGACCGCCGCAAAGGAGACCGTAGGCCGGAGCGGGCTGCACAGCCAAGGCCATCGGCCGACCATGGCGAACG
>CAMOFI010000133.1 GCA_946613135.1 uncultured Bacteroidales bacterium | reverse complement strand
AAAAAAAGGGTGTGGCCATAGGCTACACCCCGAATTCTTTCAGATAATCATTGTTTTTTAGCTGCATTTGCTCCATCCGCAATTGGTGCAGTGCTTGCAGCCGCCGCTGTATACGACGGTCTTCTGGCCGCAGTCAGGGCAAACTTCGTCGGTGGCTGTGCCGTCCTTTATGTAGCGGCGCAGGGCTCGCGCCACACCGTTCTTCCATGTCGTGATTGTGTCCTCGTCAAAGTTCAGTTTGGAAATCAAATCCACAACATTGGGTATAGGCATTCCGTGACGCAGAATGCCAGAGATTAGTTTCGCATAGTTCCAATACTCCTGTTTGAATGTGCGCGACAAGCCCTCGATGGTAATCTTGTATCCGTCGGGATCAAGGAATTGGAAGTCATATCTGGCGTGTTCGTCGCCTTGCTCCTTGACTCGAATAACCCATCCTTTTTCCACACTTTGCGGTAACAGGAAACTCGAAGCCCTTCCGGTGAAAATTTCATACGGACGGCCTTCGTACATGCCTACTACAGCAATCCAATCCTCTTTGTTGTTCTTGAATCTAAGAACTTCAGCGTCCAGCTTTTTCGGACGCTTCGGTGCCTTTGTCTCACCGAATTGCGGATGGTTCTGCTGTTCGTCGTTGCTTACCAATACGCCATGCCGGCTTCCGTCCCTGTATATTGTACAACCCTTGCATCCGCTCTTCCACGCTGTTTCGTAAATTTCTTTTACGGTTTCCTTGGTTGTTTCTTTCGGGATGTTTACTGTAACGCTGATTGAATGGTCTACCCATTTTTGTATTGCGCCCTGCATTTTCACTTTCGAAACCCAGTCGATGTCTGCCGAAGTGGCTTTGTAGTATGGCGATTTTTCAATTACATTCTGAAGGTCTGCGTCTTTCATAGCCATCACATCCTCGGCGTTGTAGCCGTTGATTTTCAGCCAGTCGATGAATTTCGGATGAAACACGTTGTATTCTTCGAAATAGTCGCCACTCTGGTCTTGTACGATTTTGTGTTTGGACGTATCCTTGTCGTTGGGGTTGATTTTCTTTCTCCTCTTGTACGACACCAGGAATACAGGTTCTATACCCGACGTGGTTTGGGTGCAAATGCTTACTGTTCCGGTAGGTGCAATAGTCAGTAGTGCGATGTTGCGTCTGCCGTAGGTCAGCATATCCGTGTATAGTTCAGGGTCGGCTTCTGCGATGCGTCTTATGAATGGGTTGAGCTTTTCGCGATTGGCGTCATATATTGGGAAGCACCCTCTTTCTTTAGCCATCGTAACCGAGCTTTTGTAGGCCGAGCAGGCAAGGGTTTGCTGCACTTTAACAGCCATATCCGTTGCTTCGTCAGTACCATATCTCAGTCCCAAGGCCGCCAGCATGTCGCCCTCAGCCGTGATGCCGAAACCGGTACGACGTCCTTCAAGGCATTTCATTTTAATGTTGAGCCACAGGTTCTTCTCTACGCTTTTTATTTCGTCGCTTTCGGGGTCGGCGTTAATCTTTGCAATGATTTTCTCTACCTTTTCCAGTTCCAGGTCGATCAGGTCGTCCATCAGTCGTTGCCCCATCGTAACATGTTTCCTGAAGAGGTCGAAATCGAATTCGGCTTCTTTTGTAAATGGATTCTTCACATAGCTGTAAAGATTGATTGCCAGCAGCCGGCAGCTGTCGTAAGGACACAGAGGAATTTCGCCACAAGGATTTGTGCTTACGGTCCTGTAGCCGCAGTCAGCATAGCAGTCGGGTACAGATTCCCTTATGATCGTGTCCCAAAACAGCACTCCGGGTTCTGCGCTGCTCCAGGCGTTTGATATGATTTTGTTCCATAATGCCCTTGCATCAATCTCTTTTTTTACGAGAGGTTTCTCGGCATCGATAGGATACTGTTGCACAAATGGTTTGCCATCCATGACGCATTGCATGAATTCGTCGGTAATCTTCACAGACACATTTGCTCCAGTAATTTTTCCTTGCTCTAATTTAGCGTCGATAAAGCTTTCTGCATCAGGGTGTTTTATTGATATGGAGAGCATCAGTGCACCGCGTCTTCCGCCCTGAGCCACTTCGCGTGTGGTGTTCGAATAGCGCTCCATGAAAGGCACAATACCTGTCGAGGTCAGGGCGCTGTTCTTCACGGGGCTGCCGCCGGGGCGTATATGGCTGAGGTCGTGCCCCACGCCGCCGCGTCTTTTCATCAGCTGCACCTGCTCCTGGTCGATCTTCATTATGCCACCGTATGAGTCGCTATTGCCGCTGTTCCCAATCACGAAACAGTTCGATAACGAAACCACCTGGAAGTTGTTGCCGATGCCCGACATCGGGCTGCCCTGTGGGATGATGTAGCGGAAGTCCTTCATCAAGCCATAGATATCCTCTTCGCTCATTGGATTTGGATATTTCTTCTCGATGCGAGCAAACTCCTTGGCAAGTCTTCTATGCATCATGTCTGGGTTTTCCTCATATATTTTGTCCCCGTCTCTGAGTGCATACTTGTTCATCCAAACATTTGCAGCAAGTTCGTCACCATGGAAGTATTCCATCGATGATTTCATGATTTCTTCCGTTGTGTACTGTTTCAACTCGTTACCTTCTTTTGTGTCCATGTCAGGTGTTCTTTCTGTTGTTTCGGTTCCTGTTTTTAATGTTGATGTATTATTGGCGGTATGACTTTCGATAGACGTATTAGGAATCATATTGTTGTTGCGTAACAGATTGTCCGACTGTGCTTTGTCGGTTTTGGCTCTTTTTTTGCTGTTTTTTTCTGCTTTGGGCGTCGACAACGTTCCGTCGCCGAAATCCAGAATTAGCTCATTCCCTTTCATGGCGAAAAGTTTTTTTTGTTACACTAATACAAAATGTTATATCCCTATACTATCTCGTCATTCGTACTGCTAAAATACATATTTCATTTCTTAATAGTTGCCCTGATGGCTATATACTTATTAACATAAATTTAAACATTTTTGTATTGTATTGTATTTCATATTTGTATTCTTGTAGCGTCTCCGTCAGTCCCATTTCTGTCTGGTGTCTTAAACCCAAATCGGTCGTTAGGATTTATGTCAGATGAGTATTTGTTTCGAGCAGATT
>CAMOFI010000132.1 GCA_946613135.1 uncultured Bacteroidales bacterium | reverse complement strand
AGCTGGGCCGCTTCCAGGAACAGCTGCGCCTGAGCGAGAAGGGCGACGACGAGGCTATGTTCATCGACATGGACTTCGTCCGCGCTCTCGAATACGGCATGCCGCCGACTTCCGGTATGGGCATCGGCATCGACCGTCTGGTGATGATGATGACCGGCGCCCAGAGCATCCAGGACGTTCTCCTCTTCCCCCAGATGAAACCCGAAGTGCACGCCAAGAGCGCCGAGGAGGAGACCACCGACCTCACCGCCCACGGCGTCGACGAAGCCTGGCTGCCCGTGCTGGCCAAGGCCGGCGTGAAGAACTTCGCCCAGCTCTGCGAGGCCAACCCCAACAAGCTCTTCAACGACCTCGGCGGCCTCCGCAAGAAGCTCAAGCTCGACATCCCCGCCCTCAAACGCGAACAGTTCGACGCCTGGCTGAACGGGTAACAAGAAATCCGAGCTTTTTGAAGTGGTTAGTAACACTAACCACTTCAAAAAGTTTGCTAAAGGACGCCATCACCGACCGCATCGCCGACCGCGAAATCTTTATGAAAGGCATCGACTACTCCTACTACTACGAGCAGGAAGAGTAGCCTTGGGGGGAAACTTCAAATTTCCAGAAGAAACTCCTCAATGGTGATAACATCAACCTTGGGGAATGGAATAGATTTCAAGACATCAAAATGATGGTCTTGTGAAACAATGTATTTGGCATTGGCGGCGATGGCACAATCGACAAACTTGTTGTCGTCGGGGTCGGCCTTAATCAGGCCAAAACGGAAATGTGGATCGATATGCAGCACGTTGCTGCGTGTCATAATAATATACACTACTGATTCCGCGGCCCTTTCGCTGATATTGCGGCCTATCACCTCAACGTATTCCTCGATAATCTCGTTGGTGACGCACAGTGTGTACTCGCCGTTCACAAAAGCCTGCCACACACGATGAAATCGGTTGCGGCTTGAAATGGCCATCAAAAGGCAGTTGGTGTCAAGTACAATGCGCATTGTCGTCTATTTATAGGGAGTGCGCTCGTGAAGCGTTGCAAACGATTGCACCTTCTCGTCAGTCAACGTGCCATCAGCCCATAAACCATCTATTTCGCTGTCGAGTTGTTTTGCAAAATAGTCGGCGATAGCTTCTTTCATCCGTTGCCACGAGCTTTGGGTGTTGACAAACGACATCATATTCATTACATCAACCTGTGCGCTGTTTAAAGTAGACAAAGTTTCCATCTCGATCACTTTTGCCTTGATAACGCATCCTTTTCTGTTTTATTGCCTTGCTGATTGCTTTTTTTATGTAAATTAGCCAAGCCGACACTATAGCACAGCGGTGTGTCGGCAATCTTATTTTAGTTTCCGCCCGTCTACTGCATATCGAATAATGACGAAAAACAACATTTTTCGCGTTTTTCGTCATTAATTTGTATATTTGCAAAAACTAAACATTCAATGGTTTCAAGAAAAACATATCTTAATCAGCTAATTAGCTTGCGCGATAAGAACCTCATCAAGGTGATAACCGGCATTCGCCGTTGCGGTAAATCAACATTGATGGAGGAATATCAGACGTGGCTTAAGAATAACGGTGTCGATGACAGAAGTATCTATTCAATCAATTTTGAAGAACGAGAGAGCAGCCGTTTTACCGATTGGCAAGAGGTATATGATTATGTTTTGAGCCAAATTCCGAAGACTGGTATGCGTTATGTCTTCCTCGACGAGGTGCAGACCTTGCCTCACTTCGAGAAACTGGTCGACGCTCTGTTTGTAAAGAGAAATGTCGATTTATATATTACGGGTTCGAATGCATATCTGTTGTCAAGCGAATTGAGCACGCTCCTTACAGGTCGCTACGTCGCCATCAACCTCCACCCGTTCTCTTTTGCGGAATACCAGTCTGCTTTTGGTGAGCAAGCCAACGTCGACCGTTTGTTTCGCCAATATATGAATTCCTCCTGCTTTCCGGAGGCAGTCAATCTCTTCCTCTCCTCACCTGACGCAGTGAACATCTATCTGAAGGCACTCTACGACACCGTTGTTGTCAAGGATATTGTGAAGAGAAACCATCTCCGCAAATTTGATACTTTACAGCACGTCGTTGACTTCCTCTTCGACAGCGTCGGAAGTGTTGTCTCCCCCAATAATATTGCAAACACTTTGAGACAAACAACCGCAGAGAATCTTTCTCACAACACCGTGCAGAAATACCTCCGATTCTTTACGGAGTCGTATCTTGTTTATCCCGTCCGTCTCTACAACATCAAAGGTAAACGGCTGCTGTCCAGCAACTACAAATACTATATTGTGGATTTGGGATTGAGAAACATC
This sequence comes from uncultured Bacteroidales bacterium, assembly GCA_946613135.1. Classification (GTDB taxonomy): domain Bacteria; phylum Bacteroidota; class Bacteroidia; order Bacteroidales; family P3; genus Colimorpha. The sequence goes on along the minus strand of CAMOFI010000132.1, from coordinate 816 downwards.
CTGCAAACCAACAATCCCCTTTCCGACTTGGGACACAAACTGGAGAATGTTGTCTATTTCGAGCTGCTACGTCGTGGTGGCGAAGTCTTTGCAGGGCAAACAGACAGTGGCGAGGTGGACTTTGTAGTGATGAAGCCCAATGGAGGCAGAGAATACTATCAGGTGGCCTACACCGTTAATGACGAAAAGACGCTGAAGCGCGAACTTTCGTCACTAATAAAGATTCGGGATTCCTATCCCAAGTACCTGCTCACCACCGATTTCGACACCGCAAACTACGGCGGCATCCAGAAACTCAATGTCATCGATTGGCTGCTCGGGAACTGATTTCTGTGTATCATCATACCACGACCATTCGGTGGTCCTTCGGCGATGTGTCGCCGACCGCGAAATCTTTATGAAAGGCATCGACTACTCCTACTACTACGAGCAGGAAGAGTAGCCCGGTGTTATTGTGTTCATAAAAAATAAAACGCGAATTGCCGCATAATTATCCGTGAATTAACGTCATATTCGTGATAATTCGTGTTCAATAAATTGCAACACTGCAAAACCCTGCTTTAAATCCGAAAGTCCCTTTCGCAACCGCGACAGCCGTTTTCAAAACCGTATGGGAATGAAACGGGGCGCGACGGTCTATCTTGCCCATACAGGTAGATTCTTTTCTTTTTCTTCTCAAAAAAAAACTAAAATTTGTCCATTACACCAAAATACAACTATTTTTCGGATTGGCAAAAAGAAAATGCCTTCGGCAACGAAAAACAGCCGAAGGCTTGGTTTGAAAATATGTCTTTATGCCTATTCTAATTCTTTTTT
>CAMOFI010000131.1 GCA_946613135.1 uncultured Bacteroidales bacterium | reverse complement strand
GTGTCAATCCAAGTCAGAGGTGTATCCATCAGGTTGACCACCCGGTCGGCAACTTCAGAAGCCGCCTTCAAAGCACCGTGATAGAACCATCGCGACGGGAAATCCATAATGTCGCGGTTCATACGATATTGTGTATCAAGCAGAGTAACACACTCTTTCTTTGACTTGACAATATGTTGCATCAGCGTTTCTGCGAGTCCTCCGCGGGCCGCATCAATGCTTTTAACCGTTGGCGGCAGCTGACAATGGTCGCCGCTCAGCACTACACGGTCTGCCTTCATTATTGCCGTCCAGCATGCCGGCTCGAGGGCTTGTGCCGCCTCGTCGATGAACAGGGTGCTGAAATGGCGACGTTCAAGTATATGGTATGCGCTGCCTATCAGCGTACAGCTCACCACTCGAGCCTGTTCGAACAGGTCTGCGTTGATTTTTATTTCCAGCTCCATCTGGCGCTTACGCATACGTCGCAGCTGTTCCTGGCGTGAACGCGACGTGCCTCCCTGCCAACCCTCGCGCAACGTGCGCCTTATGTTCCACAACTCCGGATAGTCGGGATGGTCGGCATAGCGCCTCTCGTAGCTGCATTCGAGCATCTCGTCGGTCATCTTCAACGGGTTGCCAATGCGTAACACATTCACCCCGCGTCGCGACAGTTGTACACTTATCCAGTCGACAGCAGCATTGCTTGGAGCCGACACCAGCACCTGCGTTTCGCGCTGCAGAGTCTCTATTATTGCCTCGACAAGGGTGGTGGTCTTCCCCGTTCCGGGAGGGCCATGGACAACAGCAACATCCATTGCCGCAACCACACTGCGTACAGCATGGTTCTGTGTATCGTTAAGCCACGGAAAATGGATTGGCGACGGCTGGCGGAACCGCGGACGCAAAGCACCTATCAGAGTCTCACGCATACGGATAAGTTTTTCGTCCGTAGTCCTCATCATTGCCCTCAGCGTTTCCTGCATGACACGATAAGATGTGTCATCGACAGCCACCCTGATTCCCAGCAGGCTGTGGCCCGCCCTATCGCTTAACGACGACAAGGCTTGTTTGCCTGGCAGCATAACTTGTATTACTCCCTCTTTGTATGCATCCACGAAGCAGACAAATGGCAGTTCCAGCACATTCCTACCGTCCGACGACAGGTAGAAAAAAGATACTGGACGACCCGGTTCAAAATCGTTTTCCAACTCGTTGCCGTCGGTTTCGTACGAAACTGTAACAACAAGCTGATTCAGGGCATTATAACCCGAACCACAGACAGTTACAGGATACTTACAGTCGGCCTCGTTGGCTCGGCCGCTGATATTGTCAACGGATATGGAGCGACTATAGGCCTCCTTCTCGTAGTCCTGTTCCAACTGCAACAACTGCGCGAGTTTTGAGAGATGCGATATGCTTGAGTAGTCTGCCATAAAACTGTCTATCAAACGAAACAATGCCCTCTATCGTATGCACGGCAAAAAAAAGTCGAAAAATGTCGAGAAATCGCTAAAAATAAACTAAATTTGCAAACCCGACGGCACGACAAAGTCAAGGACAACTATCATTCCGTCAAAGAATTGAGCAATTAATAATAAAAGATACACCTACAAAATAAAACAAACGACTATTCATGAACTGGAAAGACGATTATAAAAGAAAAATATCAAAACCCGAAGAAGCAATAAAAGACATCCATGACGGCGACTGCGTAGTGATGGGCCACGCTGCCGCCGTTCCGAAAGTTGTGCCCCATGCCATGGCCGAACATTGCGAAGACTACAACGATGTGCTTATCTTCCACATGACCACACTTGGCGACAACGAATTGCTGCATCCCCGCTGTTTTGGCCACTTCCGCCACGTCAGCAACTTCCTTAGCGGCAACAGCCGCGATGCCGTAAACCATCTCGAAGGCGACTTTTTCCCTGCATACTTCCACGATGTTCCGGACATGATTGGCGACGAAATTCCGTGCGACGTAGCCGTATTCCAAGCCACGCCGCCCAACGACGACGGCTACTGCTCGCTCGGCGTCAGCTGCGACTATGCCCTTGCAGCCATCCGTGTTGCCAAAAGCGTCATAATAGAGACCAACGAACTGATGCCCTTCGTATACGGAGAAGCCATGGTCCATGTCTCACAGATCGACCATATCATACCCTGTGCCTATAACCTGCCCGAATTGCACAGCGACGCCCCGTCAGAAGTAGAACAAAGCATCGGACGCAACTGCGCCTCTCTCATCACCGATGGTTCCACACTCCAACTCGGCATCGGAGCCATTCCCAATGCCGTCCTGCAGTCGCTCAACGACAAAAACGACCTTGGAATCCACAGCGAGATGTTCAGCGACGGAGTCATGGAACTCATGCAGAAAGGCATCATCAACGGCAGCCGCAAGACCATCCATAAAGGCAAAGTGGTAGCCACATTCATTATGGGCAGCCGCGACTTATACGACTTTGTCGACGGCAACGAAGACGTAGAGCTATACCCCGTCGACTACGTCAACAACCCTGTCGTCATTGCCCAAAACTACCGCATGGTTTCCATCAACTCATGCCTCGAAGTCGACCTAATGGGGCAAGTGGCTAGCGAAACCATCGGCATGCGCCAATACAGCGGCATCGGCGGCCAGATAGACTTCGTTCGCGGAGCCTCTATGGGCCGCGAAGGCAAGAGTATCATTGCAATGCCGAGCACCGCAGCAGGCGGCACCATCTCTCGCATAAAGCCATTCCTCACACCCGGATCGGCAGTCAGCACCACACGCAACGACGTGAACTACATCGTCACCGAATACGGAGTGGCACGCCTGAAGGGACGCACTTTGAAGCACCGTGCAGAAGACCTGATCAAAATAGCACACCCCGATTTCCGTTCCATGCTTATCGAAGAGTACGAACGGCGCTACCAATGCAAATGGGAAGAATAAAAAAAACTTATCATCAGCACAAGGCGGAGAATCCTACTCTGGGTTCTCCGCCTTATTTTTTTGCACACGCCAAACACATATTTCACCGCATAAATCATGACACCTGCAACGGCACACCGCCGAACAAGCCTATGACGTTTAAAGTGTGTTGAAATAAAATTGTTTACAAAACACTTGCACATATATAAAAAAAACGTATCTTTGCATCGTGAAATGATACGCGCATTTCTACATAACGCATTATATAATAATTAATTAATACTAATCCATAAACTAACTAAAAGGAGTTTACACAATGACAAAAGTTAAATCGCTGGCCGACCTCAAGGCCATGAGAGAAAAGCT
>CAMOFI010000130.1 GCA_946613135.1 uncultured Bacteroidales bacterium | reverse complement strand
CCGACGAGTGGGCGCAGCTGTTCCGCGACGCCGGGGCGCGCTACGTGGTTCTCGTCACCAAGCACCACGACGGCTACTGCCTGTGGGACAGCCCCCAACAGCCCACATGGAACAGCACCGTCAGCGGCCCGCGCCGCAACATCGTCGAGGAGCTCACCGCCGCCGTGCGCCGCAAGGGGCTCAGGATGGGCTTCTACTATTCGCTGCCCGAATGGAGCAATCCGCGCCACATCTGGATGCAAGACCCGCCCAAGAAGATTGGCGACTATGTGGACAACTATATGGTTCCGCAGTTCAAGGAACTCGTCGGCCGCTACCGTCCCGACCTCATTTTCACCGACGGCGACTGGCTGAACAGCGCCGAGCAGTTCCGCTCGGAGGAGCTTATCAGCTGGTACTACAACACCGTGGGTCCCAATGCCATTGTCAATGACCGATGGGGCAGCGGCACGCAGCACGGCTTCCGCACGCCCGAATACAGCGCCGGGCTCAGCGGCCAAGGCGACCGTCCCTGGGCCGAATGCCGCGGCATAGGGCGCAGCTTCGGCTTCAACCGCAACGAGGATGTTGCCAACTTCCTCACCGACCGCCAGCTGATACAGCATTTCTGCGAGCTCGTCGCCACGGGCGGTGGGCTGACCCTCAACGTGGGCCCGATGGCCGACGGCACCATTCCCTTTATCCAGCAGGAGCGTCTGCTGGCGCTGGGCCGTTGGCTGAAAATCAACGGCGAAGCCATCTATGGCTCCGAGCCGCCCGACGACGGATGGCGCTGCAAACCGGTGAAGATAACCACAGAATACAAACGCATAGTCAAGTGGCTGCCCGTCAGCGACAGCATCGATTTCGACTGGGTGCGCAACTCGCCCGACCCAACCATCGCCGTCGACGACTTCAGCGTCATCTGGGAGGGCACCGTCACCGTGCCGGCCGACGGCACCTACACCCTCCGCGCCGAGGCCGACGACGAAATCATCGTCACCCGTGGCGACGACACCCTGCTCTACTACAACAAGAACTGGGCCGAAAACGACCGTGCCACGAAGACGCTGAAACTCAAGCAGGGTCAGGAGCTGCCGCTCAAAGTCCACTTCCGCGAGAAAGACCTCGAAGCCTCGGCCCGGCTACTGTGGAGCAAGGATGGCGGCGAGTTCGAACCCGTGCCGTCGGCGTGGAGAGGTATGGCCAGCTCGTACCAGACCACGCGCTGCTACACGCGCCGCGGCGACGCCTTCTACATCCTCCTCTTTACGCGTCCAGGCCTGCAGGTCGAGGAGCATTTGAGCTTCAAACTGCCCCAAGAGGCCACAATCCGCCTGCTCGGCACCAACAACGACCTGCCCTGGAAGCAGAATAAAAACAACCACCTGACCATCGACCTCTCGGCCGTCAATTCCGACCAGCTCAACGCCCTCGACCACGTCTGGGTGCTGAAAATTGATAACTTAGGAGAAAAATACTGATTTGATAATTAAGATGTTGTATCCGAATTTCAAAAAAAGTCGCTATTGCTGTAAGATTTTGATGTCCTGAAACGATTTATACCTGAAAACACAAAATTGAACAGCAATGAAAACTATAAAGAAAATCTCTGCAACATTAATACCCATGGCAACAATCCTTTTCACCGTAGTCTCCGGTATTGGCATATCCGAGTTACTCATTTACGCCCTTGCATGACAGTCTGCCCTAAAACGCCACATACACCGTGACTCGCACAGAATACAACAACAATGTCAAAACATGGTCCGGCAACGTGCTACGCTTTGCCGTTTGGAACTGTGGCGACAGGATGCGTGGCGAAGATGCGGTGCAAGAAGCCTTTGCAAAATTATGGGAGAATCGCGAGCAAGTTTCTGTCGAGAAAGGACTTGGATACCTGTTGACCGTGGCGCGACGCTACCTGCTCGACTGTTTCCGTCACGACGATGTTGTCAGCCGAGCTCATAAGGAAATGGCCGATACACAAGAGACAGCATACGAAAGTCGCGATACGGGCTTGAGCGATGAGATGACGGCGGCACTTGTTCAGCTGCCAGAGATACAAAGGACTATAATGCAGTTGCGCGACGTGGAAGGATATAGCTACAAGGAGATAGCCGAACAACTCGAAATCAACGAAAACCAAGTGCAGGTCTACCTCTTCAGGGCGCGCACCACAATGAAAAAAATACTAAGTAAAAAAGACCTGTAAAAAACAAGTCTTACATGCAAAACAGATCTAATTGAAGTTAAAGTTTGAAATTGAATAATTCTATCTGAAGCTAAAGTCAAGGATAAAATGATAAACGAAGACAACATAGAACTCTATCTCTTCCGCTACAAGGAAGGTCTGCTTGACGAAGCCGAGACCGCCGAGGTGGAGAAGGCTCTGGCCTCGCACCCCGACTGGCAGGAGCTGGCCGACCTCTACGACCCTGAACTGACCTTGCCGGAAGGTGCCACGATGCCATACGCAGACGTCGAGTCGCTGCGCGATGGAGGCCCGAGAGCCGTAGAGAAGAAACAAATACGTCTTGGCGAGGCGGTATACTTGCGCAAGATACCTATATGGAAGACCATCGGCATAGCAGCATCACTGCTGGTCTTTGTGACATTCTTCGTCAAGTTTTTGGACTACGTGCCTGCCAACGAGGGCGCAATTGTCGCGGAGCAAGGAGCAGTGACGGTCGATACGGTGATGCAACCGATACTCGATACCGACTTCGTGGAGTCATTTATGGAAACACGAGAGTCGATCCCGACACGGGCAATTGACAAAACTGACGAGATGTTGTTGGCAGAAGTGGCCGAAGACGATTTTTTCGAAGAGCTAAATCCGGAAACCTATCGCACCGAAACGGAACCCGAAGCCGAAATGACAAAAGCTGTGGATACAATAAAGTATAAGATTGGCAATGGCACCAGTCGCGAACTCAACGACCCGATGGATCAGGAGGTGCTCTATGCCGACAACATTATTGTCCGGAAAGCCCCCGACCCTTCAGAATCCGTGCAGCCCACCACTCGCCAGCAACTTCGCAGTATCGCCAAGCGCGCCACGTCGATCATTGCCAGCGCCACGTCCAACCGTCAACAGCGTCGTCAGGCCTTTGGCGAATATATAGAAGACCAAATCGAAAACAACGAAATATTAAGTAACATAATAGCAACTATAGAATGAAAACATTAGTTTCTTTTTTCAGCCTTGTGATTGCAGCCATATCGCTCTCGCTTAATGTGGCAGCACAAACCCAAAGTGTCCGCGAAAGCATCACTGCCGACAGTATCACATCTATCAAAGTATTAGGTAATTCACGCGTTGTTTGGGTCCACGACAAGGAACCCTATGTCCAAGTTTCGTGGTTCACCAGCGACATCGAGAAACCCCAAAGCTACGGCATCAGCATCAAAG
>CAMOFI010000129.1 GCA_946613135.1 uncultured Bacteroidales bacterium | reverse complement strand
CGAAGCTAAAGGCAACTGCTCAAAACTGGATGTCAAGCAGGAAGTTATGGGTATGACCAACGAGACGAAGTGCGAGAACGAATAAGTGTTCTGATTTGTAGTTTGTAAGGCGCCGTTTGGTTCGGCGCCTTTCTTGTTTTCACACTTTAAAGCTTCGTACTCGTCGCTCTGTTCAGCTCTCGGCGCCGAACTGCATGAGGTAGGCCTTGATGAACTCGTCGATTTTGCCGTCCATCACACCGGTGACGTCACCTGTCTGGTAGCCGGTGCGGTGGTCTTTGACGCGGCGGTCGTCCATTACGTAGCTGCGTATCTGGCTGCCCCATTCTATCTTCTTCTGGCTGGCTTTGATTTTGGCCTGCTCTTCCATACGGTGTTTCATCTCGCGGTCGTAGAGCTGCGAGCGCAGCAGTCGCAGGGCGTTCTCTTTGTTCTTTGGCTGGTCGCGGGTTTCTGTGTTTTCTATCAGGATTTCCTCTTCCTCTCCGGTATAGGGGTCTTTATACTGGTAGCGCAGACGCACACCCGATTCGACCTTGTTGACATTCTGTCCGCCGGCGCCGCCGCTGCGGAAGGTGTCCCAGCTGAGACGTGACTGGTCGACGACGACCTCGATGGAGTCGTCGACCAGGGGGGTGACGCTTACCGAGGCGAAGCTGGTCATGCGTTTGCCTTGGGCGTTGAAGGGGCTGACACGGACCAGGCGGTGTACGCCGGTCTCGCTCTTGAGGTAGCCGTAGGCAAAGTCGCCCTCAATCTGCAGGGTGCAACTCTTGATGCCAGCACCGTCGCCGTCGAGCGAGTTGCTGACGGCCACCTTGTAGCCGCTGCGTTCGGCATAACGGATGTACATGCGCATAAGCATCTCGGCCCAGTCCTGTGCTTCCACTCCGCCGGCACCGGCATTGATGCTCAGCACAGCATCGAGCCTGTCGCTCTCGCCACGCAGCATATTCTTGAATTCCAGTTCTTCTACAAGCTTGGTGGTAGTCTCTATCTGGGCGAGTATCTCTTCTTCGGTGGCGTCGCCAGCCTCAAAGAATTCGGCCATGACCTGCAAGTCGTCGCAGCTGTCGCTGACGGCCTTGAATGCTGTGGTCCAGGTCTTCTTGCTCTTGATTTCGAGCATGACTTTTTTGGCCTCCTTGGGGTCGTTCCAAAAGTCGGGGTCTTCGGTCTTCTTTTCCTCTTCGGCTATGGCAGAAAGGAGGTTGTCGATGTCGAGGAATCGATTAAGGGCATCTTTGCGCTGTTGCAGGTCTTTTATTGTTTCGGGAATGGTCATTGGAATAAAGGGTTGATATGTTTGAGGACTATTTAGATTTTTAATAGGTTGATTAATAGGATTGTCATGTCGGTAGAAAGGTGATAGTTGTTGGCGTAGTCGCTGTCGAGCCGCTGTATGTCGGGGTTTTTGACACGGGGCATCCGGTCGCGGGTGCGGAACACGCCGGGACGTAATGCCGGAAGCGACTCGGCAGGGCGCAGTGTGTTGGATGCAGAGAGTTGAGCGTTTGTGCCGCTACAGGAATCGCCCGACCGTCTTGAATATCCCACCCAGCTTTTGCGGCCAACGAGCACCGCCCAGCAGTCGGCAAAGTAGCGGCGTTTGCGTTTCTGTGGCCAGAAGAGGACGGGGGAGAGGGCGATGAACAGTATGGCAGTTGTGATGTCGAACAGGCGTTTGCTGCGCCGGTTGGTGGTATTGTCGACGTTGCCGAAGTCGGGAGTGTAGAGCGTATCGGGGCTACCGATGTAGTTGCTGCCTATCAGCACGTCCATGCCGTCGGGCAGGATGCGGAAATCGACACCATTGCCCGATAGGCGTTCTTGGATGTCGAGTATTTTGTTTATGGAAATGTCGCGAGAGCAGAAGACGACCTCGTCCACTTTGGGCATGTCGCTGCAGAGTATGCTGTCGTCGGGGTCGTGGGCAACCATAATGCCGTCGTGTTCGATGCCCATCTGGTCGAAGAGCGACACCAGTCGGTCGGTTTCTTCGGCCGAGCCAACGACGAGGTAGCGTCGCTTGCTCGATGGACGGATTCTGTAGCCCTCCACTCCGCAGAGGCTGAGGATGCCGCGTATGGCGATAGTGGCAACGATGCTCCACAGTGAGCCTGTCAGCACGATGGCACGCGAGAAACGCAGTTCCTCGCTCAGCAGCGAATAGAAGACCAATAGCAACAATGCTCCGGTGCCCATGCCTTGTATCATGCGTCCTATTCGTACCGGTTTGTCGTAGCCTCCTGCCAACCATGATGTTATAAGGAGTATCAGCACATATAGCGGCAATATTGTCCAGGTATAGAATCCTGGGTAATAGTTGACGTTCGAAGCCCAATAGGTGGCCCATACCTGCTTGATGGCCAGGAAACCACCGAATGAAGCTGCAAAATCCAGAAGCGGGAGGGCAAGCCAGCCTATCATGCGTTTGAGGAAATCGATAGAGGCGCGGAGCCATATGGCGCACTGGATCAGCAGTGTGTAGCTTTTGGCGCTGCCACGGCTGAAGTATTTGCGGGCGAAAATGGCCATGGCATTGTAGAAGGTATAGACATAATTCATCGACGACTTGCGTGTGCTTTCGCCCTTGTAGTGGAGTATGCGGGTTGTCGGCAGGTAGTAGTTCTTGAAGCCCGCCAGTTTGATGCTCCACGAGAAGTCGATGTCCTCGCCATACATGAAATAGGTTTCGTCGAGCAGTCCCGTTTTGTCAAGTGCTTGACGGCTGATCATTAGGAAAGCGCCCGGCAGCACGTCGACCTCGTTGACCTCGTTGTCGTCGAGGTGGCCCATATAGTAGGCACCAACCTTGCGGTTGTGTGGGAAGAGCTTGATGAGTCCGCTTATTTTGTAGAACGATGTGGCAGGTGAGGGGAATCCGCGTTTGCTCTCTTTTAGGTATTCGCCTTCACCGTTTATCATCTTGACACTCAATCCGCCGCAGTCGGGATGGCTACGATAGAAGTCTATGCAGGTGATGAAGGTGTCGCGTTGCACCAGCGTGTCGGGGTTGAGGAGAAGAATGTAGTTGTTGCTGGGATCGCCGTACTTCTGTATCTCTCGAAGTGCTTGGTTGTTGGCTTTGGCGAACCCGGGGTTGTCGGCATTGGCGATGAGGTGAACCTCAGGGAATGTCGTTTCTACCATCTGCACAGATCCGTCGGTCGAGTTGTTGTCGACCACCCAGATGTCGGTTTTTGCCTCTTCGCCATAGTGCAAACGAAGCTCCTCGGCAGCTTGCCGCACTGACATGAGACACTGCTGGAGGAAGTATTTGACGTTGTAGTTGACTATGACGACTGATAGGAGCATTTTAATATTGAGAAAAGAGTGAGTGGGGTGATGGGGGAGTGAAAGGGGAGTGAAAGGGGAGTGATGGGGGAGTGAAAGGGGAGTGAAGGGGGAGTGAAAGGGG
>CAMOFI010000128.1 GCA_946613135.1 uncultured Bacteroidales bacterium | reverse complement strand
ATTAAAAAACTATGCCAAGATCAGTCAATGCTGTTGCTTCAAGAGCACGCAGAAAAAAAATCCTCAACCGTACCAAGGGCTATTGGGGTAGAGGTAAAAACGTTTGGACAGTAGCCAAAAACAAATGGGAAAAAGGTCAGACCTACGCCTATCGCGACCGTAAAAACAAGAAGAGAGAATTCCGCGCCCTGTGGATCAACCGTATCAATGCCGGTTGCCGCATCAACGGAATCTCCTATTCCGTTTTCATGGGACAACTCCATAAGAACAACATCGAACTCAACCGTAAAGTCCTTGCCGACCTGGCAATGAACAATCCGGAGGCTTTCGCAGCTGTTGTCAAGATGGTAAAGTAATGTTTAACCTGTAAAATTTTTTATGTCATGGGAAAAACAGAAATAATGCAATATGTAGAAAGTTTGGTCGAACAGAAACAGTTCCCCGAATTTAAGGCCGGAGATACCATCACTGTCCATTACAAAATCAAGGAAGGTAACAAGGAGCGTATCCAGAATTTCCAGGGTGTCGTTCTTCAGCTTTCCGGAAGTGGTTCAACTAAAACCTTTACTGTCCGTAAGATCGCCAACGGCATCGGAGTGGAAAGAATTTTCCCCTTCGCTTCGCCTTTCATCGAACAAATCGATGTCAACAAGCGTGGCGCCGTCCGCAGAGCCAGAATCTTCTATCTCCGCAATCTTACCGGTAAGAAAGCTCGTATCAAAGAAAAACGTCGCTAACAGTCTTTGCAGACCCCGTTCTGCAACGGCCTTTTGCCGACTGTTCGATAGAAATATGTGCAGAAAAAGCGGTGACCCTCGGGGTCGCCGCTTTTTTCTATCTATATCTCGCCGCTTTGCCGAAATCCATGTCGTCCACCAGAATCCTGTTCTTTGTGATGCGGCCCAAAAAACAGCAGTTCAGCCTCGCCTCGCCGAGTTTCTGCAGGAAAAAATCTTCCTTTGGCTCGTCGAGTGTGGCTATGTAGCGTACTCCACGCTCGCCAAACAGGAAGGCATCGAGCCTGACCTCTCTGCAGCTAAGTATGTCGAATCCGTAGCCGACACGCCCCACACTGCCTGCCAACGTTCCGAAAAGGCCTCCATGCCCTATGCGCATCTGAGTGTAGATCGATCCATTAGCCTGTAAACTCTCCAGTATCATTGCTATGTAGCCAGCCGTCTCTTCTTCGCCCTCCATCGCTATCGGTTCGGCGGCAAGGTGCAGGTATTTGCGGCCGTATTCAGAGTCGACAAAGAACTCCGACACATCTCCAACCATATATATCGCATCGCCACGGTGATATGCCGACGAGGTTTTGTCGACAACAGGCGTCGTTTCGTCGCCGTTACCGCTGCCTCCAAAGAGCGACCGCGCAATCTCTATGCATTCACGCACTCGCGGTTCTTTGATATCTCTGCTTTGGGGCTCCATCTCGTTTTCCAGGTAGTCGTGACGCTCGCTGCTGTGGGGCTGTCCTTTCAGCCATGTCAGCAATCCCTGGCTGCCGCCTTGGCTGCGCCACATGGCAAGCAGGGTGCTCAGTTCGTCGATTGACGGCAGCCGGCCCACAATCGTCTGTATTTCCTCGTATGCCGGACGGCTTATGCCCATCGCCTCAAGAACCTCTTCGCTAACTATCTCATTTTCGTTCATGCTGTTGTTTCTTTGTTGCAGGTCTGAAGTTTTCTGCAAATTTACATTTTTATTTCTTTTTGTTAAAAATATACAATAAATAAATCTTCTTTGCGTTTTATTGCTCGTTATGGGATTGTTTCTATTGGGTATACTGGGTGGCATAGCCCTATCGCTCTTTTTCAGTTTCGGACCTGCCTTCTTCTCGCAGATCCAGACGAGCATCCATTATGGCTTCCGCAATGCCGTACCGTTTGCCTATGGGGTCAGCACCAGCGATGTCCTTATCGTCGCCTTGCTTCTGCTTATCTCGCGCAATATTCCTATCGACGACATGCTGGGAATCCTCAACAACCGATGGATCATCGTTGTCGGTGCTTCAGTAGTGGCAGGGTTCGGCCTGTACACCATGTTCCTCAAAACACGCCATACTGCCGAAGTGAGCGAGAACGACCGCATCAACTATCGCAATGTGCAGATACCCTCGCGCATCAACGTCTACCTCCATGGCCTCACGCTTAACTTCTTCAATCCTCTCATCTGGATCTATTGGGCCACAATGGTGACAATCCTCGTCTTTGGCGAAGGCGAAATATCTCTCGCCAAACGCTATCTCTTTTTTGGCGGCGTCCTCTCGGCAACTCTCTCGATGGATATCCTCAAGTGCAAGTTGGCCTCTTTGCTGCAGAATATGATAACATACCGTTTTCTCAACATCTTCAACAAGTGTGTGGGACTGATCCTTATCGGTTTTGCGATTTTTATGGTTGTCTCCACAAGCCCGCGATTCGAGAAAACCAACAATAACCAGCAGAAATCAATAGAGATGATGCAGGAAATAATGCACAAAACCCCACCGAAAATCAGGACTGCCGAATGACGGTGTGCATTACCGATATGTTTGATTTGTAGTTTAATATTAACATAGCTATACAATGCCCGACAAGACTTTTTGGGACCACTTGGAAGTGATGCGATGGATGCTTGTTCGCTGCCTTGCTGTGGTCGCCCTACTGGCTGTCGCTGTGTTTTGTTTCAAGGATTTTGTGTTCGAAGGCATAGTGTTCCAGCCCTGTCGCGCCGACTTCGTTACCTACCGTGCCATGTGCCGCCTTGCCACACAATGTGGCATGCCGGGACTCTGTCCGCAGATTGAAGAGGTTGAGATGATCAATATCAATCTCGCCTCACAGCTTATGACCCACCTGAGCATGTCGTTCTATCTTGCACTTGTCCTCGCCCTGCCTTATATAGTTACAGAGATATGGCTTTTTGTTTCGCCGGCTCTATACTCCTCTGAGCGCAAACCTGCTGTGGCAGCCATAGCGGCGTTCATTTTTCAGTTCTTCCTCGGACTTGCATTGGCCTATTTCCTGATTTTCCCACTGACCTACAATTTCCTTGCCAACTATCAGGTCAGCGACCGTATCGTCAACCAGATATCGCTCAATTCCTACACCAGCTCGTTCATCGGTATGATGCTTGCGATGGGATTGGTCTTCGAAATGCCTGTGGTGGCCTACTTTTTTGCCCGCATCGGTATTCTCAAGTCAAGCATGCTCAGGCGCTACCGCAAGGTCGCCGTTGTTGTGGTCCTTGTCCTCGCAGCCTTCATTACCCCCTCCACCGATATCTTCACAATGATGCTCGTCGCTCTGCCTCTCTACCTGCTTTTCGAGTTTTCGCGCCTCGTCGTAGCCCGTGTCGAAAAACGTTAGTCAAGATTCTTTTTCGTTCCAAAATACGCAAGTAGTAAGTAATTGGTCAAATTTATTTGACATTTATGGCAATTTACGGACATTTACATT
>CAMOFI010000127.1 GCA_946613135.1 uncultured Bacteroidales bacterium | reverse complement strand
TGCTGCGGAAGCAACAGGAATGCTGAACAGGCCCCGACGGGGTCGGTGACAACCATCGGAGTGGAAGAATTTGCCAAAACAATAGGCAAAAAGAACGTTCGCCTTATCGACGTTCGGACACCCAAGGAATATGCCGAAGGACATATCGCCGAAGCTGAAAACATTGATGTAAAAGCCGCCGACTTCAGCAGCCGCATCCAGGATGCCAAAGGCAAAGTGGCCGTCTACTGCCGCAGTGGCAAGCGCAGCCTTATGGCCGCCGAGCAACTCGCCGCAAAGGGCTGCACAGTCTACAACCTCGACGGAGGCATCCTTGCATGGCAGAAAGCCGGCAAACCTGTAGAAAACTGACAGACTCGCCCCATCAAAAGAGCGTAACAACACAACGACCGACATGAAACACAATCCGCTTGGCATCCTTTGGCTAATAGCCCTGGTGCTTTTTACTCCGGCTGCAGGTCTGACACTCAACAGCAACGCCTTTGCGGCAAGGAGCATACTCCTTCTGCTGATGTGGACAGCAGTGTTGCTGATGCCATACGTCCTAACAAGCAGGCGTTGGATCTACGTCACCGCAGCAAGCCTGCTGTTTGTCGACGGATTTGTCAACCTCTTCCACTGGGTCGTGCTGAAATGTCCTCTCAACGCCTCGTCCATCTTCGTATTCCTCAACACCAACTGGAGCGAAGCATCGGAGTTTATGGCCATCAAGATGACGCCGCTACTATTGCTGTACATTCCATATATTGCGATATTCATCCTGACGTTGAGACACATCCCTACATTCTCGTTCAGACGGAAAGGCGAAATTGCGGTGTGGTCGGCTTTGTGGCTCATCGTTGCCGTATATTTCGTCGACAACATTGTACACCAACGTTTTCTGCGTCTCGCAGTACCCGATGTGGAACGCGCTGTCGTCTCGTTCGTCGAAGAATCGAAAGAATACAAAAACCTGAAAACGCGCGAGCTGTACAACATTGACACACGACTGACAACAGACGACTCGACCCTTGTCGTCGTAATAATCGGCGAGTCGTGCAACCGCAACCACATGTCGCTCTATGGTTACAAACGCCACACCACACCGCGGCTCGAAAAGAGGAACGACATCATGATCTTTGACAATGTGATCAGTGCCAACTCCAACACCCTGCGCTCGGTGATGAACTTCATGTCGGAAAACAATACAGACCGTTCCCTCCCACTCGACAGCTGCATACACATCTTCGACATACTGCACTCGTCGCCATACAAAAGCTACTGGCTATCCAACCAATCGCCCATCGGCCTGTGGGACAATGGTGTGACAAATCTGGCACAAAACGCCGACGTCAAGACTTTTGTCAACATCACCGCCAACTCATCGAAAGAGAGCACTATGACCATATCTCTGGACCAACGCCTGTTCGACCCACTGCGATCTGCACTTGAGGACACTGCCAAGAACAAGGTGGTATTCCTGCACCTGATGGGCTGCCACACGCAATACAACAAGCGATACCCTAGCAACTTCGCGACTTTCGAAGACCGTGGCGACAAGCGCACACGCACCATCAACACCTACGACAACGCAGTGCTGTACAACGACTTCATCGTCGACAGCATACTCACAATGCTCGACACCTACGCAGCGGCACACCGCGCAGTACGCATCACGGCCATCTACATGTCCGACCACGGCGAGAATGTGTACGACGAGGGCGACTATTCAGGCCACGACTACTCAGACCGCATCCCCAACGCCAATGTCGAAATCCCATTCATTATGTGGTTCTCCCATTCACAAAAGGAGTATCTGCAAAGCCGAAACCCTCGCCTTGCGCAACAGAGCCATACGCCATATATGATCGACGACCTTTTCCATACCATAATCGACATCGCTGACATTGCCACACCCTGCCTTGAAGAAAAAAGAAGCTTCATCAACAGCGACTATGACAATGCCCGCCAACGGCGCCTCGAAGACGGCAACCTGTACAACAAATGAGCCCCGACAGCCTCACTTCGCCGGCTCGACATGGATGGTGATATGTGTACTCTCTCCAAAGCGGGATTTCAGTGCCTGTTCTATTTCGAAAGAACGCTCGTGAACAGTGTTCAACGGCAGCAGCCCATCCATACGGATGTGCAGCTCGATGGCATAATGGTTACCGATGCGGCGAGTGCGCAGATGGTGTGGATCGGAGACATCAGGAAATGAAAGCACGACCGACAATATTTCATTCTCTACATCGTCGGGCAAAGAGGCCTCGAGCAGCTCTGCAAGTCCTTGTTTGGCGAGTTTATACGCCACTCGGAGTATAAAAAAAGCCACAACGAGCGACGCCAAAGGGTCGAGTACAGTCCAGCGGTCGCCCAGCAAGACTGCGCCACCTATGCCCACAAGGGTGCCTAACGAAGAAAAGGCATCGCTGCGATGATGCCATGCGTTGGCCTCGAGTGCCGACGACTTCAACGCTCGTCCACGGCGAACTGTATACTGGTAGACCAGTTCTTTCAAGATTACCGAAACTACCGCAGCCCATAGTGCCAGCATGCCAGGAGCCGGCAACACGGCTCCATGCATCCAGGACCACAACGCCCTGGCGCCATGCCATCCGATGCCCAGAGCCACGGCTGCCAAAGCAAAGCCTATGAGCGTCGTGGCAAGAGTTTCGAACTTGCCGTGTCCATATTCGTGACCGCTGTCTTCGGGTTTGCCGCTTATATGGACAAAAAACAACACTACAGCATCGGTCAAGAGGTCGGACAGCGAATGTACCGCATCGGCAGTCATGGCGGCACTGCAACCGACAATGCCGGCAACAAACTTGAACAGCGTCAGCACTATATTGACGGCACTGCCAACCAAAGTTATCTTGTATATTTCTCGTTCGCGATTCATCTGTGTTTCATAACGGCTGACAAGGTATAATTATTGCTTGCCGCCTGCTAATAAAAATGGGGAGCCGTTCAGCTCCCCATTTGATAAGATTTTTGAGTCTGGACTATTAGAGGCCCAGCACCTTTGCTCCTTGCTTGTAGACTATGTCGCGCGGTATGTTGGCATCGCGGATAGCGTCGAGGTCCTTCTGAAGGTCGGCACTGATTTTGCCGTTCTTGTCGCTATATGCCTTTGCGGCAGCCATGTCGCCTTCGCCTTCCATGGCGATGATGATGGAGGCCCAGCCACGGGCAGCCTCACGAGCCTTGTCGACATTGATGACATACTTGCCTTGTGCGTTGCGGTTGAAGGCACCGTGCTCGAGGAAATAGTTGTAGCACATAATGTTGGCTACACCATGAGCCTCGGTAGCGCCAAAGCGGACACTGCGCAAAATGCCTGCAATGAAGGTGATATAATTCTGGGCAACAGTAGTGTTGGTAATTTCGCCACGCTCGATGAGCTGTTCGGTGAGGAACAGTCCGCACACATCGGCCTTAGCCTCTTCCCAAGCGCTGTACTGGGCACCGAGAGCCTGACGGCAGGGGATGCCGGTGGTGACGGTATTCTTGATGCCAAGGCCGTGAGCCACTTCATGGTAGCAGGTGTTGCCGAAGAA
>CAMOFI010000126.1 GCA_946613135.1 uncultured Bacteroidales bacterium | reverse complement strand
TAACGGGTATCAAGACAGATGCATCGCTGCAGGTTTTCCTCAAAATCTATGTCGCCCGACATCGACTCGCTGTTGCCATCGAAGGCCAAGCCGATAAGATTGCCCTGTGCATCTATCACAGGACTGCCGCTATTGCCACCTGTGATGTCGTTGGTGGTGACGAAGCAGGCATGCAGTTTGCCGTCTTTGTCGGCATAACGGCCAAAGTCGCGCTGCATGACAAGTTCCTTGAGGCGAGCCGGAACCTCAAATTCGCCACCGGCAGGACCTTCTTTTTCAAGCACTCCGTCTATTGTAGTATAATAGCTGTAGGCTACAGCATCGCGAGGCTCGTAGGCCTTCACGTTGCCGTAACTCAGGCGTATCGTCGAGTTGGCGTCAGGGCTCATCAGCTTGTGTCCCTCATTCAGCTGCATTATACCGTCGGTGAAGTTGCGGATGCCGCGTTCGAGACCGTCGCGCGACTCCTTCGGAACCATGCTGTTGAGCTCCACATATTTGGCATATATCTCGTTACCGACAAGATATAACGGATCTTTCTGCAGCTTTTTCACATCCGGCTTGGCAAGGTATTTGCCCATACTTTCGCTACTGGCAAAGATGGATTTCTTGTGCAGGTCGGCCACATATTTTACAAAGTCACCTTTGTACTTTTTGACGGCTTGCTTGAGGAACTCGGGCTGGTATTGCACATCGAGATGCTCAGCCACATAGCGGAACATCTCGGCCTCCAGCCGCTGCTCAAGCGACGATTCATAGTCCTTATAGAAATTCTGGACAAAACCATTAACCGACTGTACAATGGCCTCGCGGTATTGCTCGTACTTCGGGTCATCGAGCATCTCCATGGCTTTTGCCATCTGGAAGGCCTGCCACGGAAGCTCGGGACCGATGAGGAGTCCTTCGACGATATAGGTGCGTGCGGCACTGACAGCCTCGCGATCCTTGTAGCCTTGCTCTATAAGCGACAATGCCTCGCCATACTTGGCAGCCTTGCCCAATGCCCATTGGCGATAGGCATTCTCTGTCTGGCGTTTCAGATTCATCGTACCCAGCTGACGGAGTGCTTTGTTCTGTTCGTCACTGTACTTCCAATAGTTTGAGCACTCGGCATATTTCGAGTCGTACTTGATGCGCACAGCCTGATCCTTGGCCATCTCTTCACGCAGAACGTTGATTTTCACCGAGCGGATATCGAAACGCAGCTGATTTTCGCGCTCTGTCTCTACAAGGCCGTAAGATGTAAGGAAACGGTCGGTCGAGCCGGGAAATCCCATAGTCATAGCATAGTCGCCTTCTTTCAGCTGACGGTTGCTGACAGGCAGGTAATGCTTGGGGGTCAACGGTATATTCTCGTCGGAATACTCGGCAGGACTGCCGTCGGGAGCAGTATAGATACGGAACATCGAGAAGTCGCACGTGTGACGCGGCCACATCCAGTTGTCGGTATCGCCGCCAAATTTGCCCATCGACGACGGGGGTGCTCCGACAAGGCGCACGTCCTTATATACGATATGCACAAAAAGGAAGAACTGGTTGCCGTTGAACATAGGCTCGACATGGGCATCATAGATGGTACCTTCGACAGCCTGGTGCTCGATCTGCTTCGACACCTCGGCAATGGCACGTTCACGCTCGGTCTCGCTCATCTCGTCACTCAGCGCATTCTTCACGCGGTCGGTCACGTCTTCCATACGCACAAGGATCGAAGCAGTCATGCCGGGATTGGGCAGCTCCTGCTCCTTGCTATAGGCCCAGAAGCCATCGCGCAGGTAGTCGTGTTGAACGGTGGAATGCTGCTGCAGTTTCTCGAAACCGCAGTGGTGGTTGGTGGTCATAAGACCTTGAGGCGACACTATCTCGCCGGTACAGAAGTGGCTGAATGGCTGTCCTGCCTCTCCGAGCCCTACAACAGCGTCTTTCAGACAACTCTGATTGATGCTGTAGATGTCTTCTACGGTGAGTTTCAAGCCGGCTTTCTGCATGTCGGCATAGTTCTTGCCAAGCAGCGACAAAAGCCACATGCCTTCGTCGGCACGAAGAACCGTCGGCATCAGCAACGCTAATGCGAAAAAAATACTTACAATTTTAGTCTTCATTGTTCTATTCTTGTTTTACTGATTAATTTAAACAATTACATTCTGTATAGCATACACAATAATATTATATTAACGTTTCATCCCATCAAAATATTACACCTTAGATATTTTTTGGCACAACAAATTTTATGGCGTGCTCTATCTGCTCTATATGGAACCGGTTGTTCTTCATCATCTCGCCGTCGACACAGAGGTCTATTTCGGAGGGAGCTTCAATATCGACAACACGTCCGCGCAGGTAAGTCATGTATTTTTTCGCCTCTGCACGTTGCATGAACGTCCCCGTGCGATACGACCCTATCAGCCTTGCAAAACTGAATATCGTCATAGGTCTGAACATACACACCTCTATCAGTCCATCGTCGTTCTGCGACAACGGTGAACACATGTACGATCCTCCCACATAGCGCCCGTTGCCGAGAGTACACATCATTATGTAGCCATCATTCACCTCCTTGCCATCCACCTTGATGCTACAACGTGTACGACGTCCACAGAACAACGCCTTCACTATTCCGGTGGTATAAGCGTTGCGTCCTCCTATGACGGCTCTGCGCCTTACCTGCTCCATGGTTTTACATACCATCGCGTCGAATCCGAAATTGCAGATGTTTATTGCATACCTGTCGTTTACACGCATCACGTCGACACTATGCACATCGCCATTCAGCTGTGCTTGTGGCGAGAGAAACAAATCCCTGTCTCCATAATATTTAACGTAGTCGTTGCCACTACCATACGGAATACATGCCACCTCGGCATTAGGCATTCCTATCGCGCCGCTAACCACCTCATTGAGTGTGCCGTCGCCACCACAGGCATAGAAGCGGAACCTCTCAGAAGGAAACGCGGCACACGTCTCTCTGACATAGCGTACGGCATCGAGTGGCCCTTCTGTGGCATAGAACCCTGTGTCTACCCTGACGGAAAACTCCTTCGTCAAAGCTCTCATCTCGTCACTCATGTCCCTTTTCCCAGCTTGCGGATTGACTATGACAATATGTTTCATGTCTGTTTCTTCGCTCTCTATAATTTTGCAAAGATACTACAAAAAAGGAAACGAAGACAAAAAGTGAGCAACGGGGGAGCCCGACGCAAAAAAAGTATCACTATGGACAATATTTCAAACAAAGGGGCGTTAAAGAAATAGTCTAACAATAAATTCCAAAGGAAATGAAAAAAATAGCAATTTTAGCAGCAGCAATGATGATTTGTGCCGGCATGGCATTTGCACAATCCCCCGTAAAAAAAGCCCCTGCAAAGGCTAACACCGAGAAAGTACAGCCCGTCAAGTCAACAGAACAAGTCGATGCTGCCCCTTCTGCAAAGCCCGGATGCGGCAACTGCCCCCACCACAAACAATGCGGCAAGAGCACTCAGACCGCAGCAAAACCTGCTGCCAACGAGAAAAAATGCTGCAGCAAAGACGGACAGAAAGCCTGCAGCAAAGACGGACAGAAAGCCTGCAGCAAAGACGGACAGAAAGCCTGTAAC
>CAMOFI010000125.1 GCA_946613135.1 uncultured Bacteroidales bacterium | reverse complement strand
TGGAAAAGGACTGCATGCTTGACGATAGAAAGACCCAGACCCGTGCCTCCCGAACGGCGGCTGCGGCCTTCGTCGATACGGAGAAACCGGTCGAAGAGTTTGGGCAGGTACTTATTGTCGACACCCTTGCCGGTGTCATAGAAATGGATATAGTAACGTTCATCGTCCTTCTTGTAGCATTCTACACATACCGACACATCCTCACCGGCGTAGGTAACGGCATTTTCAAGGAGGTTACGGAAAATGCTGTACAACAAGCTGTGATTGCCTATTATCGACATCGGTTCAGGAAGGTTGTTGCTGACAGCGATATTCCTGGATCGACACTGCTCATCCATCTCGTAAATAGCCTCGTCGGCAATGTCTTTGACGGAAATCTTTTCTTTCTGAAAGAGATCGGACGACTCCTCCAGTTTGTTTATCAGAGACACGTCGTTGATAAGGTCGGAGAGTCGCAATGTCTGCGAATAGCATCGTTGGATGAAAAACTGCCGTTTGGCGTCATCGACGGGCTTGTCGCCAAGCAGAATTTCAAGATAGCCGCGTATACTGCTCACGGGCGTTTTCAGTTCGTGAGCTATGTTGCTGGTCATTTCCTGCTTGAGTTGCCTGTTGCGCTGCTGCTCCTGAATAATCTGTTGCTTGGACTCTTCGAGCGATGCGGCCAAGTGTTTAAGCTGTCGTATCAGGCGCCGCTGACGCAAGTGGTTCAATGCAAGGAACACTATCAGCGCGACAACTGCAGAGGCTATTATATATACACCAATGGTGACTTTCATGACCTGGGGTTATTGCTTTGGCGGGAAGAACGCATAGCCAAAACCCGTGTGGTTGACAATGGTGTCGGCGTATGGTCCAAGTTTTTTGCGGAGTCGTGCTATATGGACATCAACAGAGCGGTCGCCAACGTAAGCGTCGTCTTCCCATACATTGCCGATAATCTGTTCGCGGCTGAAGTGTTGCGTGCGATGTTGCATTAAAAGTACGAGAATCATATACTCCTTTTTGGTCAGTGGAAGTGTAACTCCGTCAATGGCAACACTTTTGCTGTCGAGGTTAATCTGCAAAGTCTTATAGGTTAAAAGTCTGGGCTGTTTGGCCTGAGTGGCAGAACGCTTCAGTACGGCCCGAATACGAGCCAGCAATGTAGGAAAGGAATAGGGCTTTGCAACATAGTCGTCGCCGCCCGAGTTGAATCCGTCGAGCATATCCGTTTCAGCATTGCGTGCCGTCAGGAAGATGACTGGCGTCTCGTTGCCCTGCGAGCGGATGAGACGCACAAGGTCGAAACCCGACATTTCTTCAATCATCACATCGAGCAACAACAAGTCGTAGTGTCTGTCAGACTGCAGCATAGGCAGCGCAGCCTCTGCCGAATAGGCATAGTCTGTGTCGAATCCTTCACTGCCGAGGTTAAAGCAAAGAATCTCGCACAAATCCGGTTCGTCGTCTACAACAAGGATTCTCATTTGGACAATAATGGATAATCAGCTCAAAGCATCGACTATATTCCGTTGTATAGCAATGCTTTACTGATTGAGCAGTGTCTTTACTATTTCAGACACGACTCTGTTGTCGGCTTTGCCTGCAAAACGCTTTGAAGCTTGTCCCATCACCTTGCCCATGTCTTTAGGCGATGTGGCTCCCACCTCAGAGATGATGCTCTTGACTTCGGCTTCAATCTCGTCACGGCTCATCTGCTTTGGCAAATAGCGCTCGATGACAGTGGCCTGGAAGAGCTCCTCGTCGGCAAGGTCCTGACGGTTTTGCTGGACATAGATGTCGGCAGCTTCGCGACGCTGCTTTACTAATTTCTGTAGCATCGCTATTCCTGCTGCATCGCTTACCTCGCCATTGACGGCATCCTTGCCGGTTTTGAGCAGCAGGATGGCCGACTTGATGGCACGAAGCGATTCTAAAACATCTTTTTCTTTGTTAAGCATTGCCTGTTTGATATCGGCATTGATTCTGTTTTCTAGTTCCATATATAGTTGTATGTTATTACTCTTTAATATCGATTACAAAAGTGTATTCCCATTCAAGCAAAACAGGGAAGTACCCTTTGTACTTCCCTGTTCTTGTGGCATCGACTGGAATTGAACCAGTGACACAAGGATTTTCAGTCCTCTGCTCTACCAACTGAGCTACGACGCCATCATTTCTCTCGAAATCGGCTGCAAAAGTACAACAATTTTGGATATTGACAAAAATTTTTTTTCAAAGAACTGAATAAATTCAACTAAGTAACTGATGATACGCTTATTATTTTAAAATATTTTTCAAGAAAACGGTTCCTTTATCCTAAACTATCAGCTTTGTGAAGAGCTGTTTTCTTCAGAAATCGGCTCCGTCGGTGTCTCTTTTTTTGAAGGTGTAAAAAAGAGCTGGTCTATAATCAGCAGAGCCACTCCGCTGCATACCGCAGCATCGGCGACATTAAAGATGGCATTAAAGAACTCTGCATGATTGCCTCCAACAACGGGCATCCATAGCGGCCATGTCCATTCGCAGATTGGGAAGTAGAACATGTCCACCACTTTACCATGAAGGAAACGTCCGTATGTGGCACCGTCCGGGAACATTGTTGCCACCTGGAAATGTGTACTCTCATCAAAGACAAGACCATAGAAGCAGCAGTCTATAACGTTGCCCAACGCTCCAGCCAGGATGAGCGACATACTGATCAAAAGTGTGTATCGGGAGTCGCGCTTGATTTGTTTGACTATGAAGAATGCTATTGCTACAGAGGCCACAATCCTAAAAAGGGACAGAATCAGTTTTCCTATGTCGCCGCCAAAGGCCATGCCAAAGGCCATGCCTTCGTTCTCGACAAAATAGAGTTTGCACCAATCGCCAATCAAATCGACACCTCCACCTATTGGGAAAGTAGTCTTTATCCATATTTTCAGCCATTGGTCGGCAACGAGTACAGCAAGTGCCAACACGGCACAAATCAAAGCCTTATTGCGAACGGATTTACTCATAAACAATTATTACAAAACGAACTGCACAAAAATAGTTCTTTAAAAACATTTGCAAATATACACAAAATAATCATTCGCCAGACTGCTCCTCGCACTGCTCGACGAGTTCGTCGTACCACTGTTGCCCGAAACGGCGGACCAATGGCTCTCGAAGATATTTATATAGCGGCAGTCCAGCGCTTCGGCCCTTTGCAACTGCGCAGCGGCAAATGTCCCACTCATGATAATTGACAGCCTTGAACTCACCAAAAACCTCTATACGGACAGGATAGAGGTGGCATGAAATCGGTTTGGGATAATCTGTCTTGCCGTCACGAAAGGCTTTCTCGATGGCGCAGAGCGTCAGACCATTTTCGACAATGGCGTATGCGCATTCGCGGTTGTTGACCAACGGTGTGCAGGGCAGTCCGTCGACATCGATGGCTGATACCCCGTCGCGCTCAACGACGGCGACGCCCTCGGCGGTCATATAGGGTTTCACATCAGTGTAAATCCGCTCAAGGACAGGTATTTCGTCCTCATCGAGGGGCGCGCCACAGTCGCCCTCGACGCAGCAGGCACCCTTGCACTGCGCAATGTCGCAGCAGAAACGGACATCGGCAAGGTTGTCGGAAATTATACAGTCGTCAACGATTA
>CAMOFI010000124.1 GCA_946613135.1 uncultured Bacteroidales bacterium | reverse complement strand
AGACACAGAACTTCGTACGAAAACTAATAATAAAGATGAAAAAAATACTATTACATACTATATTTCTTGTTGCTGCTATCGTCGTGGCAGTGGCACAAGACACGGTTGTGCCGCAGACCTACGAGTTTGTTAAACGGGGCGACAAACCGCTGCTGATGGATGTCTATACGCCTGTCACGCCACGTCAGGATTCGGCCTGTGTGGTGTTCATGTTCGGAGGTGGCTTCGTCAATGGTGCCCGCAACAATGCCAGTACCCGCCAGTACTGTCAGCTTTTGGCCGAACGCGGATACACGGCCATAGCCATCGACTATCGCCTTCACCTGAGACAGGTGGATGCTGACACCATCAGGCTGACAAACACGCAGGGCATATTTCGCGACGCCATCAATATAGGTGCCGAAGATTGTGCCGCTGCAGTTGCATTCCTATGCAGCAATGCCTCCAAATGGGGCGTCAGCACTAAGCGTGTCGTGCTTTGTGGCAGCAGCGCAGGAGCAATAAGCGTGATGCAGCTCGACTATTGCCGGTGCAACCAGTTGCGCCCGGCCGCTGCCCTTCCGTCGGGGTGGAAACCGGCGGCAGTGGTGGCCTACTCGGGTGCCATATACTGCGACGGGGTGCGTCCGAACTATAGCACGCCGCCTGCACCGACGTTCTTTTTGCATGGAGACGCAGATAGAATCGTGAATTACAAGAAGTTCCCGCCAGTGTTGCGCAGCGGGCTCTATGGCCCCAAGAAGCTCCACAAACTTTTCGAGAAGAACGACTATGCACACTGGTACTTCATATTCGATGGCATTGGCCACGAAGTGTCAGGTTTGATGAGCTATACAATACAGGAGTTCGACGCTTTTGTCAATGCCACCCTCAAGGGGCGACAGATGCACTACGATGCCACCTTGAAGGATGACGGTGTGCGGCCCACCCAATGGACCTCGATGAATGTCTTCGAACTATATAAGGGAAAATAGATTGTAAATCAGAAAAACAGATGCAAGATAAAATAGAAATCATGGCCCCTGTGGGCTCGTATGAGAGTTTGACTGCAGCCATCCAGGCTGGTGCCGACGCGGTCTATTTCGGCATAGGCAACCTGAATATGCGAAGCCGTTCGGCTGCTAATTTCACGATTGACGATCTGGAGAAGATATGTGCCATAGCCAAGCAAGCCGGCATACGTACCTACCTGACGCTAAATACAATAATATACAATCACGAACTCGACGAAATGCGCCAGCTCGTCGACGCTGCCAAGCGTGTAGGGGTCAGTGCCATCATTGCCAGCGATATGGCCGTTATTACTTATGCCAAAAGCATTGGCGTGGAGGTGCACATCTCGACGCAATGCAACATCAGCAACACCGAGGCGGTGCGCTTTTTCGCCCAGTATGCCGATGTGATGGTTACGGCACGCGAACTGCCCCTGCGACAAGTGGCCGAGATAACCCAGTTCATCAAAGACAACGACATACGCGGACCAAAAGGCGAACTGGTGCAGATAGAGGTGTTTGCGCATGGTGCCCTCTGCATGAGCGTCAGCGGCAAGTGCTACCTGAGCCTCGACAACTACAACTACAGCGCCAACCGTGGTGCCTGCCTGCAGCTGTGCCGCCGCGAATATCTGGTCAAAGACCTTGAATCGGACATCGAGCTGGTTGTCGACAACAAATATATCATGTCGCCCAAGGACTTGTGTACAATCGACTTTCTGGATAAGGTCGTAAAGGCAGGAGTGCGTGTGCTGAAGATCGAGGGGCGGGGCCGTAGTGCCGACTATGTGAAGACCGTTGTGGAATGCTATAAGGAGGCTGTCGCTGCCATTGCCGACGGCAGCTACACTCAGGAGCGCATTGCCGAATGGAAACAGAGGCTGTCGACGGTCTTCAACCGCGGATTCTGGGACGGCTACTACATGGGCCGCAAAATGGGCGAATGGACTGAACGTTATGGCAGTCAGGCCACGGAAAACAAGGTCTATCTTGGCTTGATAAAGAACTATTTCAACCGCATCGGCGTTGCCGAAGCGCAGATGCAGACCGCTGAGGTGCTGCATCCCGGCGACGAGGTGATGGTTATCGGCGAGACGACAGGCGTCTATCGCGCCACTATAGAGGAATTGCGATTGGAGCGCGATCCCGTACCGGAAGTCCGTCAGGGCGATCGCTTCAGCTTTGCGACATCAGAACTCCTGCACCGCGGAGACAAATTGTACCGTGTCGACAAAGTTGTTGATGAGTTTTAGAACGGAAACAGAAAAAAGCGGACGAGACGTCCACGTACCGGACGAATAAAAAAACTGTTGGTATCTATAAAGTTAGAGTTGTTATGGCAAAACCGAAATCTTATTATTTCTGCAACGAATGCGGCTATCAGAGCAGTTCGTGGTTAGGCCGTTGCCCGGAATGCGGCAAGTTCGGCACCTTTCAGGAAGAGGTTGTGCAGGCAACCAAAACCTCTGCTGGCTCAAAAACCGCTGGCTCAGCAGTGTCGAAGCCAAAACTGATTCGCGACGTCAGTGCCAGCGAAACTCAGCGTGTCTCGACACAGTGTGGCGAGTTCGACCGTGTGCTTGGTGGCGGTATTGTTCCGGGGTCGCTCTTGCTGCTTGGCGGCGAACCAGGCATAGGCAAGTCGACGCTGCTGCTCCAGACTGCCCTTTCGATATCTGACAGGAAAGTGCTCTATGTGAGCGGAGAAGAGAGCGAACAGCAAATCAAGATGCGTGCCGACAGGTTGGAGAATGGGGGTGGCCGTAGGCAGAACGGAGAGCTTTATGTTGTCAGCGAAACTGTGACGCAGCGCATTTTCGAGCACGTGGACAGCGTTCAGCCTGATTTGCTTATCGTCGACTCCATACAGACCATATGCACCGAAAACATTGACTCGTCGGCAGGCAGCATTTCACAGATAAGGGAATGTACGGCCGAGTTCCAGCGCTTTGCGAAGGAGAACGGGGTGCCTGTATTGTTGGTCGGACATATCACAAAGGACGGCAACCTGGCCGGTCCGAAAGTGATGGAACATATCGTGGATTGTGTATTGCAGTTTGAGGGCGATCGCAACTATGGCTACCGCCTGCTGAGATCGCTGAAGAATCGTTTTGGCTCGACGGCAGAGATAGGCATCTTTGAGATGCAGGGCGATGGACTTCGTGAGGTGACCAACCCTTCTGAGTTCCTGCTCTCGCAGCGCGACGAGAACCTCAGCGGTTGTGCCATCGCTGCCACTTTGGAGGGTGCACGTCCGATGTTTATCGAGGTGCAGTCTCTCGTGTCGTCGGCCGTCTACGGCACCCCTCAGCGCAACGCCAACGGGTTCGACTTCCGCCGTCTGTCGATGCTGCTTGCGGTGCTCGAAAAGCGATGCGGATTCAAGCTTGGAGCAAAAGACGTGTTTCTCAATATTGCGGGTGGGCTACGTGTGAGCGACCCTGGCATCGACCTCGCCGTCGCGTGTTCGATACTGTCGTCGAATGTCGATATCCCGATTTCGCCTCGCTACAGCTTTGCTGCCGAGATGGGCCTGAGTGGCGAGGTACGGCCTGTCGGCCGCGTCGAACACCGCATAGCGGAAGCAGACCGGTTGGGTTTCGAGAAGATTTTTGTTTCGAAATATAATACACGTTCGCTCGACAAGAAGCGTTTCGGGATAGAGATTGTTGAGGTGTCGGTCATCGAGGATGCTTTCAGGTCGCTTTTTGCGTGATGCAAACATTTAA
>CAMOFI010000123.1 GCA_946613135.1 uncultured Bacteroidales bacterium | reverse complement strand
TCCGAGCCAAAGAAATGTCAACGAAGATAATTAAACGAATTTTTAGAGGTTGCCTATAGAGAAACATATTGTTATTCTTAATGTGAAATTGTGAAACGTATTTTTTTGTTTTTGGCTTTTGCGTGTGTATGCCTGGCGGCATCGTCACAGAAGAGTGACGGCACTTTTCGCAGCACCATGTTTCCTGCCGACCCTATAGGACGGTGGAACGTGGGTCTGTTTGGTGGGATTGACAGGAACACGCATGTCGTCGATGTCGGCTATGCCACTGATATGAAATATACACCCATGGGAGGTGCAACAGCAGGTCTGTCGGCGGGCTATCATCCTGTGGGCTGGCTCACACTGCGTGCCGATCTGGCATGGGTGCAGAAGAACTACCGTCTGGACCGAGACAGTTACTATGTGTCGTTTATGTATACCGAGTCGACGAATGACTACATTCTGCTGCCCCTTGCCGCAGAGCTGTCGTTTGGACGCACTTTCCGAGTGGTGGCACATGTGGGAGGCTATGTGGGGTATTGGCTTTCGGGAAAACGAGAAGGACAAAGTCTTTCGGTGAGCTATCTCATCTCGGGCAACGACGAAGACACTTTTTTTGAGGAAGACTATGCCTTCGACGAGACTCGTGACAACCGCCTCGATGCAGGCCTCGATTTCGGTGTGGGGATGAGGCTGGCTGTGGCCAAGCGCTTCGACGTGTCGGTCGACATGCATTGGTACTACGGACTGACCGACGTGCAGAAAAGCTATATGACCAATCTGAACCCACGCTACAATACGACCAGAGCCCTTCAGTTCGGCATCGCATACTGGCTTGGGAAGGGAAACGAAAAGAAAAACAAGGGAGAGTGAATTGTTGGGCGAATGATTTAAGGAAAGAATTGCTATGAACATTTCAAAAGTCAAAAAGATATATACGCTTCTCTTTGTTGCGGTGTTGTTTGCCGGATGCCGCAAGGATGCTGTAGAGGTGGTCAATCCCGACCGCCATTTCTGCTATACCTATGTAGACCAGTTCGAGACGATATGGACTGGCATTGACCAGGGCTACCTCTTTTGGGATCGCGACACGGTGGACTGGGATGCCGTATACGAGCGAATGCTGCCGGTTTTCAGACAGTTCGACAGCAAGGGCGGAGCTACGGACGAGGAGTTGGACCGTGCCTACAAGCAGATGGTTCACGGACTGTTGGACCACCACATGTACGTGCAGGTAAAAAACCTCAAGACAGGCAACCCCGTCTATGCGGACCCCGCATGGGACGAGGTGCCTTACAGAGACTATTACCATTACACTTTCTTTGACCAACAGGTGGCACTGCTGAAAACGATGGAGGGGGTCACGGAGTATAACGAAGGCAACGACTATTTCCGTTGCTATTCAGCACTCTTTCCTGGCAGCGACGGCAAGAAGATTGCCTATCTTCGCTTCCGTTCGTTCGCAGCCACCAGCACGGCACGCTCGGTCTCGTACGGCTCGTTGCCAGTGGCTACGGTAGGCCCGCTGCGCTGGTTCTATGGCAACGGAGTGGTCGATGGTGTCACCAACGGCTGGGCAGGACGCAGCAATGTGGAAGCCGTTATCATTGACCTGCGCGGCAACGGCGGCGGCAACTTGGACGATATACGCCCGCTGATATGCAGCCTGACGCCGACAAAGACCGACATAGGCTACACGCGCCACAAGGAGGGGCTTGGCCGGCTTGACTATAGTGCATGGACTTCGTTCAGCATCGACAGCCATCCTAACCATCTCGACGGCACGAAGAAGGTGGTGCTGCTGGTAGATGTCAACTCGGTCAGCTGCTCCGAACTTTCGGCCTGTATTGTTCAGTCAATGCCTCATGGCACAGTGATAGGCGAGCGCACCTACGGAGCCACATGCCCTCTGATACCGGGCGGACACGATATGCTGTACAGTGGTGTCTTTGGCGACTATGGCAGTCTGGGTTATTATGTCTATACCAGCAATTTCGATGTGGTCGACAAAGAGTACAAGAGCCTCGAGGGAGTCGGCGTTACGCCCGACATCGAATGCCTGTTCGACTTCAATGCATTGCAGAACGGTCGCGACAACCAGCTCGAGCGGGCTCTCGAATACATCAGGACGGGAAAGTAGTGCGGAGAGAGACTATTCTGTCGCAAAGCGCTCTTTCAGACGTCGTATCACCTCAATGTTGCGTGGAACCTGAAGGTCGAGAATACCATCTTCGAGAGCTATGACACGACCTTTTTTGACGGCTGTCAGTTGGTTGTAAGGTGCTGTGCTACAGAATTTGGCACTGTCCTCGGCGCGGATAAGTATATAGTCTGGGTCTGCCTGCACAAGCGCTTCAACGCTGAACGTCCACCCCTTGCTGTCGGCAGCGATGTTTTCGCCACCGGCCATCTCGATGATGTCGTTGATGAACGTGTTGCCGCCAGCAGTGAAATTGCCGCCACTGCCGAAGCCTACAACATAGTATACTGTAGGTCTTTTCTCGCTATCGTTCTGTCTTTCCAGAGTTTTGTCGAGATCTGATTTGAGGCGAGAAACAAGCTCCTCGGCCTCGTCCGTGTGATTGACAAGGTCGCCAATAGCCATGATGTTGTCATAAAGGGCCGTGAAATGCTGTTTCTCTATGACGCAGACGAGAGGAACACCCATGGTCTCGAATTTTTCCACCACTTTCTGAGGAACCATCGAGCCGCTGATTATCAAGTCAGGATTGCGCGAAAGCACCTTCTCGATATTCAGGTTGCTGATGCCACCGATGTTCTCGATGGCAGAAGCCTGTGGCGGATAGGCGCAGAACTCTGTGCGTCCCACCAGTAGGCTATCGGCTCCGATGGCGAACATTATCTCCGTCACCGCTGGCGAAAGGCTGACGATACGGTGCGGGTTCTTCGGAACCATCACTACGCTGCCGTAGTCATCCGTGTAGGAATATGTGTCGGATTCCACTGTCTTCGTGCCGTGGTTGCATGCTGCCGTAAGCAGCAGAACGAGAGAGAAAAAGAGTATTCGTTTCATGATATCTGGTGTTTTGTTTGCAGCTGCAAAAATAGTAAAAAAGTTTGTAAGGGGGAGGAGGGAAGGAGGGTTTGAGGGTTGGAAGGTTAGAGGGTTTGAGGGTTAGAGGGTTGGAAGGTTAGAGGGTTAGATGGTTGGAATGTTTGTCGCGGCGGGAGTGCTTTCATTCTGCTCTTGTGGCGAGAAGGAGAATGGCGCCGGCGGCGACTCCGAGGCTGCTGATTATCCCGCTGCGATGAACAACACCCGTTGGCGCTGGACGTGCAGTCCTGACTCCAGCGGCATCAACTGCGTGGAACTGACATTCTTCGAAGAGGACAATGTTGCCTCGCTGATTGTGACCACGGTAAACTACACCGTCGACCGTTACGATGCGTCGTACACCTACACAGCCGGCAAGGGCATACTGTCTCTCGAACACAGAGAAACTCACGCCACCTCGACCGCTACGTTCTCGGTAAGCGGTGACAATCTGACCCTCGTCCGCGAGGGTGCCACCTACATCCTTCCGCGTTTCGATTAGCGAGGAAGTAGACCGTTTTCGTAAACCTTCCAACCCTCCAACCCTCCAACCCTCCAACCCTTCAACCTTTGGTTAATAATAGGAAAGCCCCGCATCGAGCAATGCAGGGCTTTGTTTTTGTATGGTGCGACAACTGCATTGTAGGCAGTGCTGTCGCGATTGTCTCTGTATTAGAGCAGCTTGGCCAGCTTTGCAGCCAGGTCGCCAACGCGGGTGCTGTAGCCCTTCTCGTTGTCGTACCAGCTGACGATCTTGACGAAGTTGCCGTCCATAACCTGGGTGAGGAGGCTGTCGAAGATGCTGCTGTGGGTGTTGTCGATGATGTCGATGCTGACGA
>CAMOFI010000122.1 GCA_946613135.1 uncultured Bacteroidales bacterium | reverse complement strand
AGATAATTGCTGATAATTGCTGTTTAATTGCTGGTAATTGCTGTTCAAAGAAAAAGATAATTTCTGGTAATTCCTGGTCAATTTCTGGTAATTCCTGTTCAAAGAAAAGATAATTGCTGATAATTGCTGTTTAATTGCTGGTAATTGCTGTTCAAAGAAAAAAGATAATTCCTGGTCAATTTCTGATAATTCCTGTTAAAATAAAAAGACTGTTGTTCTTGACCAATTACTTAGCTGTTGACTATAGTTCTCTTGCGACCTTGTGAATTTCCACAAGTCGCCTCAACAGGTCCTCCGCCAAATCCAATGGCAGCATATTGGCACCGTCCGACTTGGCATTCTTTGGGTCCGGATGGGTCTCCATGAAGATGCCGTCGCAGCAGTTGACCACTGCTGCTCGTCCGATGGTCTCTATCATTTCCGGATTACCGCCGCTGACGCCGTCAGGCTGGTTGGGTTTTTGCAACGAATGTGTGATGTCTACAATCACTGGCACCTCGTTGCGCTTCATGATTGGGACGCTACGGAAATCGACAACAAGGTCTTGATACCCGAATGTGGTGCCACGCTCCGTAAGCATTATGTCGTTCCCTCCATAATAACGGATCTTGTCGACAGCATGACGCATGGCCTCGGGCGACAGGAACTGTCCTTTCTTGACGTTGACAACCCTGTGTGTCTCTGCCGCAGCTGCCAACAACGATGTCTGACGGCACAAAAAGGCAGGTATCTGCAACACGTCGACAAACTGGGCCGCCGTAGCGGCTTCCGTCTCGTTATGTATATCGGTAACCACGGGAATATTGTAGCGCTCGCGTATCTGCCCGAGCAACTCCAACCCTTCCCAATCGCCTATTCCCGTAAAAGAGTCCACACGCGAGCGGTTCGCCTTGCGGTACGAGGCCTTGAAGGCAAAAGGTATGCCCAGGCGGTCGGTGATCTCTATCAGACGCTCTGCAATCTCGAAGGGCATCTTCTCGTCCTCAATGACACAGGGACCGGCAATAAGAAAAAAGCAGCCCGTCTCTCTATGCTGCATCGACGGCAGGTTCGGATATTTTACTGTTATGCTCACTATTCTTGTTTTTTAGTTATGATTTATTATTTCTGCAAAAAAACACTCTTCTTATTATTTATAAACAGAGCCGTCATCGCTTGACGGCTCTGTATACATTAATGTTGTTCAGAGACCTTAATAACTAAAGTCTATATCATGGATCTCTTGCGGTTTTGCATCTGTTTCGTCCTCCGACGGCGCGGTGTCGTCGAAGGAGTTTCTGCGCTGAGAACCGCGCTGCAGCGAGATAATCAAGGCGCCGAGCATCCTTGTCAGCTCCATCAGGTAGCCCCTCGACTGGTCCACGCTCTCCGCTGTCAACAGGCCTACCTTGTTGGACAACGTCGTCAGGACAACACATTCCCTGATTGCCGACTTTGCATCTTTGAGATAATGTTCAAACTGGTTTTTGCTGTGTGTCGAACCCTCTGCAATATTCATCGCAATCGACACTGCGGTGTTTGAAAAACGGTTTATGAGATTTCTTTCACCCTCCGTTCTCGCCTCTCGCATGGCTACATGCAGCCATCCGCAGTAGTCAACAGCCTTTCCATAGACACGCAAATCTTCGAATCTAAAAAAAGTGGGTACAACTTCTTCCATAATGTAATAATTTGTATTGTTTTGAATAAATAACGTAGCTACTTATACATATCTCTTATCTCTTAAATTATATATAATGCAAACCAAGGCACAACAACATTCTCACACGCTCGGCTGCAATTATTGATAGCCTTACGATCTATGCTGCTAATCCCTGTTCTATGAGTTCTACAGTCTACTACTACAGTTGTGCAAAATGTTTCATGAACTGCGTGCGGAAAAACATCGACGCCTGCTCGTTGGGTTGCACCGCAAACTTGCCACGGAACTGTGACAACGACTCGTAACCCTTTGAAGCCATCCAGCTGCGCAGGCCTTCGTTAAGCTTACTGATATAATCCACACCGTTCTTGTAGAGGCACGACACCACCTGGACCGTGCCGGCTCCTGCCAGCAACATCTTGACCACATCGTCTGCCGTATGCACTCCCGTCGATGCCGATATGTCGCAACGCAACTTCTTGCTGAGGATGGCAACCCAACGCAGCGTGTTGTACATCTCGTCGGGCGACGACAGCGACGGAGCGTGGGTAATCTCCATTTTGTCGATATCAATGTCCACGTTCAGCGATTTGTTGAACATCGTTATTCCATTTATGCCCATCCACGACAAGCGCTGCATGAAGTTAGCCATGTCTGTAAAGTTCTGGCTCACCTTGATGCTCACAGGTATCGTCACCGACTTGCGCAACGTGTTGATTATGTCCGAATACAAACGGTCTACGTCTTCATACGACATCGATGTCTCGTATGGAAGTATGGCCATATTGAGCTCCAAAGCGTCACAACCGGCCTCTTGAAACCGTTTAGTATATGTCATCCAATTCTCGAACGAGAAACAGTTTATACTGCCAACTACAGGAATATGCAGGCGTTTCTTGGCTTCTCTCACAAGCTCAAAATGCTTGTTCAACGAGTCGTCAGACACATGGGCCGCAATGTATTCATAACTCATGCCGTAATTGTCAGTAGGGGCCATCATGCTGAGGTTCCGCTTGATATCATATATTATCTGCTCTTCAAAAACAGATTTGACTATCACTGCACCAGCTCCGGCAGCCTCCATCTTCTCCAGATTCGATATATCATTCGTGAGCCCACAGCTTCCTGCTATAATAGGGCTTTCTATCTCTAATCCTAAATATTTGGTTTTAGTATTCATAGTCTGAAATAACATTTTTTATGAAATGCAAAATTAAACAATTTTTATTAAAAAAATTTTTTTTCAGACAATTATTTTTTCTTTTTGCAAATACACGACTATAAATCAAGCTTATAATATTTCAAAAAAAGAATGGTTTTTCTCCAACTGAAGCAACAAAAAAAAATATTTTCTCGCATAAGAAAAAAAATAACTAATTTTGCAAACTCAAAAAAAGGATAAAAAAGAAAAAAAATACAACTCAAAATGGAAAAGGATCAAGAACAAAAGAATGTTGAAAACATCAGTTTTGTCTCTAAAAGTGAACAATTTATAGAAAAGAACCAAAAGGCAATAATTGCTGTTATTATCGCCATTGTCGTTGTAATCGTCGCCTTCTTCGGCATCAAAAAATTCGTTTCTGAACCCCGCCAGCAGAAGGCCAACGAAGCTATTTTCGCTGCCGAACAGTTCTTTGCCAACGGCGATTTCAATGCCGCTCTCTATGGCGACAGCACATCCAACGACCAATACAGCATCGGTCTGCTCCGCGTCATCGACAAGTATGGTTCCACCAAGGCCGGCAAACGCGCCAAATACGAAGCAGGCATCTGCTTCCTCCGTCTCGGACAATACCAGGAAGCCCTTAAATACCTTGACAAATACAACGGCAAGGACCAACTTACACCTGTCGTCAACGAAATGATGAAAGGCGACGCTGAAGTGGAACAAGGCAACAACGACGCCGCTCTGAGCCACTACAACAAGGCCGCCAAGATGGACGACAACCCCATCACCGCACCCTTTGCTCTTTTCAAAGCCGGCATCGTCTACCTTATCAAAAACGACAATGCCAAAGCCGTAGAATGCTTCAAGAGCATAAAAGAAAACTATCCTGAGTCAAGCTTTTTCCAGGAAATGGACGGTTTCATAGCTTACGCTGAGCAAAATCAATAACTGTAACGTCAGGCTTACGGTTTTCGCTATCCGTTCCGACCACACATACCCTTTGAAACAACTTCAACACTTACAATACAAAGCCTCGCAAAAGCGGGGCTTTTTTTCTAACCGACATGAAAGCAAAAAAAGATAGATTACTTCTTTTCTTCACCTTAAGCATCTTGTCTGTCGCCACGACCGTCAAGGCTCAACAATATCCATTCGAGAACACCCGACTGCCCATTGAGCAACGTGTCGACGACCTGATTTCGCGGCTGACCCTCGACGAGAAGATAGCCTTCCTCGAGCACCAGAACCCTGCCGTCGAACGGCTCGGCATCAAGCCCTACAGC
>CAMOFI010000121.1 GCA_946613135.1 uncultured Bacteroidales bacterium | reverse complement strand
GAAACTGCCAAGAAAACAGGGCTAATAAAATTCAAAAATAATGTGACGCAATGACGCTATGAGCAACAAAAAGTATGTGGCGACGCTTTTATATTGCATAGAGTATCAGCGTGTTGCAAGAGAAAGCGTCAAAGCGTCACATTTTATCTTAGAGTTTATCAATGCATATGAGAAATAGTCGTACGGGCATCCAAGAACTCTTCCGGATAATGTGCTTTGAGATATGCTACCTGGTAAGCGAGCCAAGTATAGCAAACGGAATGAGCTTTTAAGAAGGAAGACTTCGAATCACATATGGTTTGCCAAATACGTTCAAGGTCTTTTTCGTCATGGCCGTTCCGAATGCCACCTGATAAAAACAGTGTCTTCATTTCATCCACTATGGGCTGATCCATACGTCCAAGCGCCCGACGCAGCTTGTCACTTTCTGCCGGTGTGAATGAGGCTATTTGTTGAGCCAATAGCATTGTTTGTTCCTGATAAACAATTCGGCCATAGGTCTCTTTGAGACACTCTTCCATAACGGGAAGATTTTTACATATTTCGTCCTTGCGATGCTTGTTAGCAATAAATTGCGGAATCTGTTCTATTGTGGGATAGCGGTACAAGGCGTTCAGAGCGACGAGATCGTCAAAGGTCTCCGGCACAAGTTCGCGCAAGTATTCCCGCATGCCTTCCGATTCGAACTGGAAGACACCTGCCGTGCGCCCTTCACGGAAAAGGCGGAACGTCTGTTCGTCGTTCAGAGGGATTGAGTGGATGTTCAGGTCGATGCCACGCGAATGTTTGATGTTACGCAAACAATGTTTAATCATCGTTAAAACACAAAGACCCAATATATGCGTCTTCCCCGGATGTATTTCTCCGTAGGTTCTCGTTACATAATCCACCACTTTTTCGTGTTCTTTACACTCGAAATCTATATCAATTGTCGGTAAGAAACGGCTATCAGAATAGAAACGCTCGAACAGCAAACCATATTTCAATGGGTCAATGTCGGTTATTTTGAGAGAATACAGCACGAGAGATCCTGCTGCCGAACTGCGTCCCGGACCAACACATATGCCCATTTCGCGTGCAGCAATCACAGTGTCCATAATCATCAGAAGATAGTTGACGGCGGCCTCATTGGCACATAGTGTTTGGAGTTCGATTTCGAAGCGCTGGATGAAAACCGGAGTTTGAACGAACTCGTTTCCATATCGTTCAATGGCGCCTTGCATTACCTGTTGGCGCAACTCTTCTTTTGGCGAAGAAGAGTTTGAAGAGTGGTTGTAATTCATATGACTAATTTTTCTTTTTTTTAAATAGAGCACCTTTGCTCTTAAAGAATATTTCTCCTAATACTCCTGATGGTTTCAACTTATTAAGGAATGTCAAGCGCTTCTGAAAGTCCTCCTTCTCAATGGCTAATTTCACTGCGTCGAATGAGGCAACTTTAGCAAGTGGCAGGTTGAGGAGATATTGGGCCTTTACGTAGTCTATTTCTAAACGCTTTTGGAGTCGGGAACAAGCCTCTGTCGGGTCTTTGGACATTCGCACAAGATGAATAAACTCATCCAAATTATCCACTACAACTCCGAGACATTCCAACTCGTCCAGATGCCGCTTAACGGCATTGATTTCGGTGGAAACATGTCCCATCATATACCAAGCAGTGGTATGCAGCAACCGCACATTGCTAAAACGAATGCTCGTTTGGCTCGTCGAATGAAAGTCAAACGGTTCGTCATCTTCATCCTCTTCAATATACGATTTTGGATGTTCGGTAAATGTCTTTTTGAAAACATCCACATAGTGTTGCAGGAAAGCGGCGCGCTCAGGCGAGTCAGCATATTTGATCTCCTGTTCTACACTCTCAATTGGGCTAAAGCCGAAATTCTCCAAGAAGGAGAGTTCGCTGTAATTCGGCATATCAATCACGGCTTGCCCGGAAACCGTGAAGTCTAATAGATTTGGTCTTAAACTTTTACCG
Organism: uncultured Bacteroidales bacterium; assembly: GCA_946613135.1. Lineage (GTDB taxonomy): Bacteria > Bacteroidota > Bacteroidia > Bacteroidales > P3 > Colimorpha. The sequence goes on along the minus strand of CAMOFI010000121.1, from coordinate 2,366 downwards.
TCATAAGACATTGTCGCCTCGAAGGAATTGGTTTGTTGTTGCATGATTTTGTTTTTTTTGTTCATACGAGATTGTATCTATTGTTAGATTTGGCTGCAAAATTACAGCAAAAGAGTGCCATCGTGCGGCACTCTTTTGCAAAAAATGAAGGTTAAAGGGTATTTTTTCTGTTTTGGCAGAAAAGTAGCGTAAAAAAAAGAGTCGCTAAGCATCATCTGACCATTCTATTGTATAGCACTTTATTAACCGCTTGTTGGAACAGTTCGGGATAATTCATCTTTACCCAGTGGATACGAATGAAGAGTAAACAACGGGCGTAGCTGTGCTCGCGAGGAACAACTTGTATCGAGCCATCATCAAAAGTGCGGCAACTGAATATCTCTACCATATCTTTGAATGTCGGAATATCACAGAATTGCAGTTCATACCTATCCCGCTCACCAAAAGAAGAGTATTGCCACCACTCACTATCGTAATAGAAGTCCTCAAAAGTGTTTATATCGTTGGGCAAAGTGTTGAAATCAAATTCTTTATCGGAGGATTGAAAGACATGCTCAACAATATTGAGGGAAGAGTATTCATTTACAACTATTGCGGAAGCAGCATCTGAGCCGTATTTCTCCTTGAGGTAGTTCTGCACAAACGCTTTACCTCTGGTCGAAAACTCGACAAAGTAATCCTGAAGAATCGCCCTCTTGAGCAATCCGTCTGAACTCAAACGAGTGCTAATCGGTTCGACACCAGTTACTCCAAGGCAGTATAGCACCACACTACCGGCAGAGTGATTGTAACCCGGACTTGTGAGGAATTCGTGTTCATGTGCTTCGCGTACATAGTCCCATTCAAAAAGGAAACGCTCTGCCCACCCGCGGTGGCGAATAATTTTCAGTTCACTTTTGATGCGTTCTGTTACCTCGGGTGTGAAAACATCTTTATAACGCACATTAGCACCTTTCAACACCAAGTCTGTCAGATAGTGGTCGGGCGTATCATAGCCTTCTGGCAGAGGGAAATGAGGCAGGGAGACCGCATCAAGATATTGTACTTTTGCAAAAAGGCCATATCTGCTATCGAGGTAGTCGGCAAGACCTTCTGGCATTTGATTCTGGACTTCGGTTATCAGTTCCACGTAGGAGGTAAAAATGGAATACTTAAGAATTCCATGGAGGTCCATGCAGTATTGCTGCTGGAAATCAACAAGCAAATGGGGATACATCTCGAACCGTGCGGGATACCTGCCATACGCCGCGTCGATGTACATCGGGTCAATGTAAAGCAGGTTGAGGAAATGCAGATTCAAGCTATTCTCACTAATGCCACAGCATATCTTCTGCATCACTTCGGGCTCGATGAAGGGGTTGTTGTCGCGGAACCAGGCCAGTGCATCGGCGTCGTACTTGATATTGGTGATGCCTATCAAATGGCTGACATTCTGTTTGATGCCCGCGAAATAGCCATGCTTCTTCTGATCATAGTTTCGTGCAGCACGAATGAACGTAGGTACAAAGGGGTTACCCTGGTAGTAACAATCGGACATAAAATATGCGTCGGCAAACTCGGCGGCCCGACGATGAGTGTATTCGTTGTACTTGGACTCGATGCAAAGCATAGTCTTGCAGTCGTCGCTAATGAGAACGACGTCCATATTCGATGGGCGGTTGATGGGACGGCCGTTGGAGCTTTTGGCCATGACGGGGAACTTGACCTCGAAATAGACCTTGTCATATGTGACACCATACCAACTCAGCGGGTGCTCAGGGCTGACCCAGAAGAAGAAGTTGTAGGCTAACATCGAAGACGAGTAATAAGACTTGGCATGAGCAGGAAGAAGGCGACCGTCTTTGCCAACATAGTCCTCCAGTTCATGTCCGTCACCAGCCATAAACATGTCGTGGAACTTGCCCGTAGTGAGAGCTTCGCGTCCTGCCGGAAATACATTCTCGGCGTAGGTAGAATAATAAGAACTCATATGATACATTTTTTTTCTTTATTTACATTGGTGATTATTTCGTTGTGTAGTTGCTGGAGTTGGTCTATGTTGTCTGCGTCCTGAGGATTGACAAAGCGGATGTCGAAGAAGTGGTTGCAGTCTGTAAGCGTCAAGTCCGGCGGGATGTCGCGGACCTGTTTGTACAGGAAATGCCGAGTATCGGCCCATTTCAGGACGGCGTCGCGGAACTCCTCTTGGTGGGCGTTAAGAATGTCCACAGCAGCCTGTTGCACTGCCTGGATGGGCAGAGCGGGAAAGATGTGGTTTTCTACGAGTCCACGCCATTTGCAGAATAGCGGCATCACGAATCTCGCGCGGATTTCGCCATAGCTGAAATAGATTGACGGCGTGCTGTTGTGGCCGGGTTGATGGGTGG
>CAMOFI010000120.1 GCA_946613135.1 uncultured Bacteroidales bacterium | reverse complement strand
TCATGCAAACTCTTTTTTGTTGAGAACAATATAAATCGCTGATATGTTATTTGAACAGTGCAGCGATAATATCCTTGTATGCAGCCTCCACGTTCCTGCGTATAAGTTTCTGAGTAGGTGTCAGCATTTTGTTTGTTTCGCTCCAAGTGTCTGATACCAAAGTGAAACGCTTCACCTGTTCGGTAACGCCGAGTTCGGCATTGTACTTGTCGACCACTTTTTGGAAACGAGCCACGACCTGTTTGTCAGCTATCATTTCCTCTCTGGTTTCAGCTTTGACACCGTGGCGACGGCACCAATCTTTGAGCATATCAAAATCGGGCGAAATAAGAGCAGCTGCAAATTTCTGCTCGGCACCGACGACCATCATATCCAAAACGAAGGGAGACTGTTTCATTTTTTCTTCAATCACTTCTGGATTAATGTACTTACCCATCGACGTTTTGAACATGCTTTTCGTACGACCTGTGATAAAAAGGTATCCCTCCGGGTCGAAATAACCTGTATCGCCTGTGTGGAACCAGCCGTCCGAATCGATAGACTGTGCCGTGAGTTCGGGGGCATTGTAATAACCTTTCATAACATTGCCGCCACGACATTGTATCTCATTAGTTTCACGATCGATACGGACCTCAATAGAACGCATGGCAAAGCCCACGGAACCGATTTTGCGACCTTTCTTGTTAGAGTTGGTGACAGCAATAAGAGGTGAGCATTCTGTCAAGCCATAGCCCTCATAGAGATCGAGGCCGACGCATGAGAAGAACCGTGTAAGGCGAGGCTGGATGGTGGCGCCACCGCTGACAAGCATGTACAGCTCTCCGCCCATACCCTCGCGAATTTCTTTATAAACCAGTTTGTCGGCGATGCATTTCTGGAATTTGTACCACAGACTTAGATTGCTTTCGTCAAGGTCGTAGCGGAATGCCAGGTCGATAGCCCAATCGAAAATTTTCTTCTTGAGGCCAGTCATTTTTTCACCTTTACGGTAAATTTTGTCATATACCTTCTCAATGAAACGCGGCACACAGGCCATCATGTTCGGACGGATTTCCTTACAGTTGTCAGCGACCTTGGCAATACTCTCGGCATAGGCAATCTCGAAACATAGCCATTGATAGAGATATCCCATCATACGTTCGTAGATATGACACATCGGCAGCCAACTTAGAGCCTTTGTCCAAGACTTTCCAGGACTTTCTTTGATCTCCACCACATTCATAATCAAGCCACGATGTGCGAGCATGGCGCCCTTGGGCACACCCGTTGTGCCAGAGGTATAAATCATCGTACACACATCGTCGGTGGTCAGAGAATCTTTTATGGTCTGGAGTTGCTGTGGTGCGTCAGGATGCGAAGCCACATACTGCCGTCCGATCTCGTATATATCATCGAGCGAACGCACTCCCTCCATAGGAACAATTGTGCATAGGTTTTCAAGATGTGGCAAACGGTCTCTAATGCTATTTATCTTGGCATAGAGAGTAGGAGTTTCGACCACGAGCAGGCGCACATGTGCGTCATTGAGAATGAACTGGTAATCTTCTTCGCTGATTGTCGGGTAGATAGGTAACAGGACAGCTCCTGTCTGTTGCACTCCGAAATCGACATAATTCCATTCCGGTCTGCCGGTGGAAATCAGTCCGATATTCTCGCCTTTTGTAACGCCCAGATGCATCAGGGCATAGCTTATCAGATTAGATTTCTCAATATATTCATCGATGAAGTGGTTTTTCCATTCGCCATTTTCTTTATACTTGAAAACAGGGCGTTCAGGACATTTGGCACGACGCCATTCAAGCAGGTCGAATAATCTTGTTGGTTCTTGCATAGTGGTATTTTTATCAAAAAAAGATTTGCAAAAATACTAATTTTCGTAAGAGTAGCAAATTTTACATAAAAAATTTAACATTTTCCCGAAAGGCCGGAAATGTCACTCAGTGCGAAAACACTTAGAAAACCCTATTGCCAAAAACATATTTTTTCATATCTTTGCATTTTGAAAAATTTGCAGTCTACGACAGAAACAACTCAAAAACAAAATCTTTAGCCATCCCGTTATGAGGAAATATATAACAGACTTCACAATAGTAGAGAAAAAAAAGTATAGTGACACATACTTCTCTATAAAATTGAGACACCCCGAAACGTTGCCCCAAATTGCAGCTGGACAGTTTGTGGAGGTTGAGGTGCCTGGGAACAAGCAAGTAATGCTACGACGCCCCATATCAATACACGACGTGGACACAGGTGCGAACACGCTTACACTTCTTGTCCAGGTTGTAGGCAAAGGAACGCGCACCTTAGCACAACTCAATGAGGGTGACAAACTCAACTTAGTATATCCTCTTGGTCATGGTTTCAGCATCGAGGGCAAAAAAGTACTCCTCGTCGGAGGCGGAGCTGGAATTGCCCCACTGCTTCATCTCAGCAAATGCCTAAAAGCAAAAGGAATACATTCAACCATACTGCTTGGAGGACGCACCGCATCACTAATACCTGTACAGAAAGAGTTTGAACCCTATGGCGACATTTTCTTCGCAACAGAGGACGGTTCGCTCGGAGAAAAAGGGATGGTGACACAACACTCCATGTTTTCAACAGATTACGATCATATATACACATGCGGCCCAACCCCTATGATGAAAGCCGTTGCACGTTTTGCTCTGCAAAACAACATCGAATGCGAAGTGTCGCTCGAGAACATGATGGCTTGTGGCATCGGAGCTTGCCTATGCTGCGTGGTTGACAGCGACGAAGGACACAAATGCGTATGCAAGGAAGGTCCTGTATTCAATGCAAAACGTCTTACCAACTGGATAAACAAATAACAGATATGCTTGAAACCAAGATACATAACCTCACGCTTAAGAATCCCGTGATGACCGCATCAGGCACATTCGGTTATGGCGAGGAGTTTGCCGACTTCGTCGACCTCAACCGTCTCGGCGGAATAATTGTAAAGGGCACCACCGGCGAACGCCGTCAGGGCAACCCCTACCCTCGTATGGCCGAAACCCCGTCGGGCATGCTCAATGCCGTAGGACTTCAAAACGTCGGAGTAGAGACCTTCTGCAAAGAAGTATATCATAGAATCAAGGGTTTAGACACAAATATCATCGTCAACGTCAGCGGCTCTTCTATCGAGGAATACTGCAAAACGGCGGCAATGGTTGACGAACTGGACAACATACCCGCCATCGAGCTGAACATCAGCTGCCCCAACGTCAAGAAAGGCGGTATGGGATTTGGTGTCAACCCCGAGATGGCAGCGCAAGTGGTTAGCGAGGTGCGCAAAATCTATCATAAAACACTGATAGTAAAGCTTACTCCCAACGTCACCAACATCGTCGAAATAGCCAAAGCCGTCGAAGGTGCCGGAGCCGACAGCGTTAGCCTCATCAACACCCTGCTGGGTATGGCCATCGATGTCGAGAAACAACGTCCCTACCTCAGCACCATCACCGGCGGCCTCTCTGGCCCTGCCGTCAAGCCTGTGGCTGTCAGAATGGTATGGCAAGTGGCACACGCCGTCAGCATCCCTGTCATCGGACTGGGCGGCATTGCTTCGGCTGCCGATGCACTCGAATTCCTGATGGCCGGAGCCAAAGCCATACAGGTAGGCACCGCCAACTTTATCGACCCTGCAGTGACGATGAAAATCATCGACGGCTTGGAGGACTACTGCAAGCGCCATGGAATCAACGATATTAATGACATCATAGGCATAATATGATACTCGTCGCCGACAGCGGAAGCACCAAAACAACCTGGGCCGTAGTAGAGACTGGTAACAAGATAGTTACCGAAGGTCTCAATCCATTGTTCGTAACAGACGAACAGGTGCATACCATTTGTCAGACCGTACGCAAGCATCTCTTTGCCAGCGACATCCCATGCAAGATTTATTTTTATGGCGCCGGTTGCGGCAACAAAATGCAGCAAAGCCGGATGCAGAAACTACTTGAAAAAGAGTTCCGTGTCACACAGGTCACTGTCGAAACCGATATGCTTGGTGCCTGCCTCGCCGTTAGCGACAACAAAGCCACACTGGTAGGAATTCTTGGAACCGGGAGCAATGTCTGCTACTACGATGGCGAAAAGATTGCTGCCAAGTCAGTCAGTTTAGGCTACATCCTTGGCGACGAAGGATCTGCAAACTATATGGGCCGTATGCTGCTGACCGACTACCTGACCGGCAAGATGCCCGAAGACATAGCCACCCTGTTCCGCGAGGCCTATCCCTACAGCTACGAAGAGTGGATCGACCGAATCTACAACAAGCCCAATGCCAACAGATTTCTGGCATCATTGGCCCGCTTCGCCACAGACCACATCGACCTGATGGAACGCGAAAACAACATCTGGTATGTTG
>CAMOFI010000119.1 GCA_946613135.1 uncultured Bacteroidales bacterium | reverse complement strand
TGTCCTGATCGGGACCGATGTTGCGCCACAGTTCATACATGAAGGCCTGGCAGAAGCGCATGATTTCGGCGTCGCTCTTTCCGACGGGGTCGAAATCGGAACCACCCTTACCACCGCCGAGGGGCAGCATGGTGAGGCTGTTTTTGAAGATCTGCTCGAAGCCGAGGAATTTCAGCATGCTGACGTTAACGGCTTTGTGGAAGCGGAGACCGCCTTTGTATGCGCCGAGGGCGGCATTGAACTGAACGCGGTAGCCAAGGTTGGTGCAAACCTCACCCTTATCATTGACCCAAGTCACGCGGAAGGTGAAGATACGGTCGGGCTCTACAATGCGCTCGACGATTTTGTTTGCCTCAAATTCGGGGTGTTTGTTGTATTCTTCTTCGATGGTCTCCAGGACCTCGCGAACGGCCTGCAAGTACTCGTTTTCGCCCGGATGTTTGGCTTCCAGGTTAGCCATGATTTCGTTTACTTTCATCTTATTCAATTATTTATGTTAATAATTTGTTTTGAATTGAGAAAACAAATGTACTACTTTTTTTTTGATAAAAAGTTTTTTAGATAAAAATAATAAAAAATAGTTTTTAAAAGCTTAGTACTTCATATGTTAGGTGAGGTAAGATATTTTCTCGCCATATTCAGGCGTAGCATTGCTTGGTGAAGTCGTACAGCCGCTGGCGGACGTAGTCGCGTTCTTCCATAAACGACATGTGGGCCACGCCGTCGAGGATGACGACTTCGGAACGGTGCGGGATCATGGCCTGCGAGAGTCCTTCTTCGAGAGGTATGCGTTGGTCGTTTTTACCGAATATGAAGAGTATGGGAACTGGGAGCTGTGCGAGGGTTTGTATGCGCGAGGTGCGCAATTTCATGCCTCGTTGTGCGGCGAGGATGCCGTCTTCTCGTGTTTCGAGGCATTGGTCGCGCAGTTCTTTGATGTCTTGTGCCAGGTATTCGCGATGCGACTCGTCAAAGAGGTTGGTGATGAAATCGACTATGAAGCCGGCGCGGTTCAGGTGTACTTGTCGGCACAGCTCGTCGCGTTGGCGGCGTTTTTCTTCGCTGTCGGCCATGGCGTGGGAATGGAGCAGGGCAAGGCCATTGAGCATATACCCATAGTTGGAAGCGAAGGCGAGTGCCACGTATCCGCCGAGCGAGTGGCCGGCCATCACGCATTTTTCGACGCCGGCGTCGTCGAGCACATGTTTCACGGCGTTGGCCATGAAGTCCATGGAGTGCACGTCGGAATAGGTGGCGCTATAGCCGTGGCCGGGGAGGTCGACGGTGATGACTCTCATGTAGCGCATATATGTGAGCATCAATGAACTCCATACGTTGAGATTTTGCAGAAAGCCGTGCAGGAGCACGAGGGTGCATGGATGTTGGCGTCCTTCATCGCGATAGTGCAGTTCGTGTCCTTCGAACAATACAGTCTTGTGTTTTTCCATATCCGGATTCAGTTTAAACCGGATGCAAAAATACATTGTTTTTTCCGACTGGAATGTGTCGCAGAGAAAAAGAAATCAGCATCAATTTGTTAATAAGTGGGCTTCGCGTCAGTTGCTACAAGGAGCCGCTTCTTTTTGCCGGTTGACGAAGTTGCCGTCTGGTCAGCGGTAGGATGGTGGCGTGACTATTGTTTGACGAAAGAGCGGATGGCGCGGTTGCCGTTGTAGGAGAGTAGGATGAAGTAGGTGCCGCTGGGCAGAGAGGAGATGTCGGTCACGTGCGCCGAGCCGTAGTAGTCGAATGACAGTAGGAGTGATCCTTTGCTGTCGTAGAAGTCGGCATGGTGGAGGCCTTCGTTGTCGTTCAGGATAGTGACGGTCTGTTTTGCGGGGTTAGGAGCTACGGAGAACTGGCATGGTGAGGGTGCGGGTGCGGTGTTGGCGTGGAGGATTTGATTGAAGAGAGCTGCGAAAGAGGTGTCCTGAGTTATTGTGAAGGTGCGCGGGTTGTTTGTGTCGCCGTCGTTCCATTGCGAGAATTCGAAGTGTGCGTTGGCAGGAGAGGCGGAAATGGTGACTTGCGAGTTTGCGATGTAGTCACCCTCTCCGAATGCGGAGCCCCATTCGGGCATGCCCGATTGGACTTCGGCGTGGTAGCGCCTTTCGGTGAAGAAGGCGGTGAAGGCTGTGTCCTGAGAGAGAGTCAGAGTGCGCGGGTTGCTGGTGTTGCCGTCGTTCCAGTGCGAGAAGACGAAGTCGTTGCTTGCCGGAGTGGCTGAAATGGTGATGTTTGAATAGGTTGGGTAGTCGCCTTGCCCAGTCACGTAGCCCATGTCTTGGTTGTTGGAGAAGAGGTCGATGTGGTACATGCCCCCTTCGGCGAAGAAGGCGGTGAATGCGGTGTCTTGCGAGAGATGCAGGAGCCGTGGATTCTGTGTTACGCCGTCGTTCCAGTGGCGGAACACAAATCCCGGGTTAGGCACAGCGAGGCATTCCGCCAGGGCATCCTCATCGTAATAGCCAGCGCCTTCGACATCGCCCATTGCCAGGCTGTCGCTGTAGAGTTTGAGTTCGTAATGGTCGACTATCGGGAGGTAATAGCCATAGGGGTCGTCGGGGTCGAAATGCCATTCAAGTCCCCAGGTCTCGTTGCTGTCTAAGGGCGGATAATAACCTGGTGCCCAAACATCAATCCATTCCAGGCTTCTGTTTTGCCCTTGAGAATGGCAGCCCACAACACTGTCGTAGGGCTCGCATTTAGCCAGCCTGTGAGTCTCCAGTCTTATCACAGCATAATCGAATGGCCAGTAAGAATACCATTCCATATAGGTCACTGGGTCTATATGTAGCCGAGGATCGTTTGTTCCACGGATATAGAATACGGAGTCGACGATTATCGGCTTGTCGAAATAGGCTTCGTAGATGTAAACATATTTGGTGGGCAGGCCAGGATAGGATTGTTCGATAGCCATTATCTTCGGCTTCACTGTGTCGAACCTGACGGAATCGATGACTTTCATTTTGAAAGCGTCAAGGCCGTAATGGTCGATAGTGTCTACCCAGTCAATCCTCTTGAGCAGGTACATGTATTGTTCCCCCATGTCGGAACTGAGGTATGGGTAACTTGCATAGGTCCTCATGCTGACCATTGCCGCCAACCCTTTCAATTTCATGGGGTGGTCGGTATATTCATATTTGAGAAATCTACTACCATAACTACTAGGTTCATATATCCAGTATTCTTCGTAGTGGCAAGAGTCAATCATGCCGCCGTTGGAGTAAGGCGGGCATTGGTCGTACCATTCGGTGTAGTGGTATCCACGGTAGCGAGAAGGGATTGTGTCGTAGCTTGAATACGATGGCTGTGCTGTCGCTACACATGACAGCAGCAGGGAAACGGTTGTAAGGATATGTTTTTTCATGGCTATTCGTTTTTTGTTCCGATAATGCATTTTTGTTCCGTCTCTGGGCAGAGAGGAGATGTCGGTTACGTGCGTCGAGCCGTAGTAGTCGAAGGCCAGTAGGAGGGATCCTTTGCTGTCGTAGATGTCGGCATGGTGGCAGTTAGTGCAATGTGAATTTTGATTGATAGACATGATTATTGCCTTTTTTGCTGCGTCATAAGTCAAAATAGAATCCTAAAAAAAGTCAAAATGTCTTCAGATCGTTGTCTATTAGATGTTTTAGGAATGCAATTGGGCTGTGGTTCTGTTTCCTGAAGCAAATGATTCACAATAATACTAAGTAACCGATCAAATCTAACTTTCTTTTTCTTTGAAACAGGAATTACGATAAATAGCCATGAATTATCCATAAACAATTAATTTTCAATTAAGGGTGTTTTGCTCACTATTATCATAAAATGCCAAAATAAAATTGACTGGTTACATAGTGATTATCGGAAAAGAAGGAGTATGATATACTATTCTTCATTCTTTCGCTCGTGCGAAAGAACGAAGCAAGAAAGCACGCCGGCTGAGAGGAAATGGCTAAAATTCCGTTTTCAGGAGCTAAATCGTCAAAGTTCGCTACCGTCGTTCCTATTCAGTCATGAAGGTGTTTTGAGTGATGCTCTTCTATTTTGCAGTTGAAGGAGGACTTCACAGACGATTCTTAACGCTCCTTCAAACGGAATTTCTTAACGCCATTTGCCTCAATGCCGGTTCAGATACATACCAGCAACGGAAAGTCTACGAGATGTGATAACAATTGACTGTTCAGCAGTTGATAGGGATGAAGGCATATAGTATGTTGCTGGGATGTTACTTTAACGGCCTTTGCCTCAATGCCGGTTCAGATACATACCAGCAACGGAAAGTCTACGAGATGTGATAACAATTGACTGTTCAGCAGTTGATAGGGATGAAGGCATATAGTATGTTGCTGGGATGTTACTTTAACGGCCTTTGCCTCAATGCCGGTTCAGATACATACCAGCAACGGAAAGTCTACGAGATGTG
>CAMOFI010000118.1 GCA_946613135.1 uncultured Bacteroidales bacterium | reverse complement strand
TCAAGACCAAGGTTTTCGAGGTTGGTGATAACACCAACGGCCGACAGCACCACATCGCAGTCCACCAGCACCTCGGCACCCTTCTTGTCCTTGATGTGAACGTGGCAGACGTCGCCGTCGATGTCGACCTTCTCGACCGAGGCGCTCATCATCACCTTCATACCCATCTTCTTGAAGCTGCGGGCCACGTTGGCCGACGTGTCCTCGTCCTCGTTGGGCAATATTGTAGGCATAAACTCTACCAGCGTCACCTGCACTCCTATGCTCTGATAGAAGAAAGCAAACTCGCTGCCGATGGCGCCACTGCCGACGACAACCATCGACTGCGGCTTATTGGGCAGCGTCATAGCCTCGCGATAGCCGATAATGTGCTTGCCGTCCTGAGGCAGGTTGGGCAGGTTGCGGCTGCGGGCTCCCGTGGCTATGATGATATGCGATGCTTCGTATGTGGCCACGTTGCCTTCGGCGTCGGTCACCTCTACCTGATGGCCGGGCTTCACCTTGGCACTGCCCATAATCACATCAACATTGTTTTTCTTGAGTAGGAACTGGACTCCCTTGCTCATCGTCTCGGCCACACCGCGCGAACGCTGCACCATAGCCCCCAAGTCGGCCTCTGCCGGCTGAGCAGCCACTCCATAGGAGGATGCATGGTTGATATAGTTGTATACCTGCGCACTCTTCAGCAGCGCCTTGGTGGGTATACAGCCCCAATTGAGACAGATGCCTCCAAGGTTCTCGCGTTCCACAACAGCTGTTTTCTTTCCCATCTGGGCTGCTTTCACGGCAGCTACATATCCTCCGGGACCACTGCCTATAACGATGATATCGTATTTCATAATTATATATTTTAATGTATTTCTATTATTATTCTTTTATTTTTCATCCATTTGCATCGCCACAACATGTGGTGGCACAAAATGCAAAAATAGTCATTTTCTGCCGTTCGACAAAATAAATTTTGCCATTCTATTGTTTCTCACTATCTTTGTAGTCAATATCTCAATCTTATGAAGCTTCGCAACGCACTGATATCTTGTCTTTTGTTTTGTCTTGTCTCATTGCCGCTCATCTCTGATGCACAGGATATGCGACTCTCTCATGTATGGAGCCGCACCAATCTTAGTTTTGACCTCAACAGGCTCTACGACTACAACATCTACGAACGCAACCGATGGGGCGCCGGCTTCTCGCTCGAAACGCCGCTCAAATACGACTCCCGCTACGGAACCCTGTTCCAAAACACTTTCTATGCCGACATCTACGGAGCCTATGGCACAGGCGACCATGCCTGGAAATTCGGAGGCAGTGCCCAACTGCGATTCCCCCGCTCCCTCTTCAGAAGGCTCCACATAGGCTACATGCACGACATTGAGCAGATTGGACGACACGACTTCAACACCTACAACATCATCAACACATTCGAAAACAGCACCTACTTCTCCTCACGCTTCAGCCTCGTGAAACGCATTGCCCTCGGCATCGACATCGACCTGCCGGGACGCACCGACGCTGCCTTATCGCTGATGCACTCCGACGAACAGCTTCTCTTCAACTATGCCAACCTACTCTTCCCCGCCATCAACGACGACGACGCCCTGCCTCAAATCCGTTTCGACGAGCTGATGCTCAACCTGCGCTGGAGCCGCAACGGCACTTCTTCTTCGCTCGACAACGGACCCGTATGGATGCTCTCGCTACGCGGAGGAACGGCCCAACCTAAAGGCAGCGCTCCAAATGGTGACGACGACATAGCCGACAACGCACTCTTCGCACGCACCTTCCTGCAGTATACCAACACCTTGCGCCTGGGCAAAAACAAAAGCCGACTGCAACTCTATGCACAAGGGGGAATAACCATCGGCGACGTGGTTCCGCTGTCGCGACGCTTCAATATCAGCGGCACAGGCGGCAGCCGCTATTTTTTCAGCAACTCGCTGCTTACCGTCCGCCCAAACACCTTCATTGCCGACAACTACGTGCACTTGGCACTTAAATGGAACGCCGCTCGAACGCTCTGGAACGCCAACATCTCAAAACCGCGTCCTTTCATGCAGCTCAACGCCGTTTGGGGCTCGCTGCGCTCTGCCAACGGCACGGGCGACCAATCGTTACTTGTGCTGCAAAGCGGACGCCACATCAACGACCAGCAGGCCGACCGATACACCTCTCCACAACTCATCAGCCTTGTGGCTCCGGCACAAGGACTGCTCGAACCGGCAGCAGGCTTCGACAACCTCCTGCGGTGGAATTTCTTCAATCTCGGCATCGCCGTAGCCTACCAACTCACACCAAAAAATTCTGTTTACCATCTGAACAATTTTTTTGACAAGTTTGCCGTTATGTGTATTGCTAAATTGGATCTAAATTTCGAACTATAAAACGTCTATATATTACAATGAAAATAACAAATTACAAAACAATCATCTGCATCGCATCAGTTTTGTTTGCCAACATCATAGCAGCCCCGTCGGCCAAAGCACAAAACAGTTACAAAATAGGATTCTCGTCGCCGGCTCTTGCCGACGGCAAATACTACATCGGACAGCATTTCCGCGACTCTTTCGTTGTCGTCGACTCCGCCACAGCACAAAAGAATTCCATCTCTTTTGCCGCAAAAAAGAAACTGGACACCGGCGTCTACACCCTCCTCGACAGCAAACGCGCCAAAATCTTCGACTTCATGGTCGACGACAGCCGCAACTTCTCTATCGAGTTCGACCAGGAGCACTCTTTCGCTGGCATGAAGGTCAAAGGCTCACAAGCCAACACCCTCATGTTTGCCTACATGGCCAAGCAAGAATGGGGACGCAACCGCTCAAAAGCCATCAGCGCCGACAAAGCCAACCCCGACAAGAGAGAACAAGCCCAAAAGGACATGGAGGCTCTCAACACTGAGATGATCCAGTTCGAAAAAGACTACATCAAAAACAACGCCAAATACCGGTTCACGCAGCTCATCGACATGTTCAAGAACATCGACGTGCCGTCGCAGATACCCGCCGGCAGCGCCATCACCGACCTGCGCGAATGGCAGGCCCATTATTTCCGCTCACACTACTGGGACAATGTCGACCTCTCCGACCATTCGATCATCTACACTCCTCAGATGTTCGACAAGACAAGCCTCTTCTTCTTCAACGTACTCTACTATCAAGACGCCGACACCATAACACGCTACACATGCAAACTGCTCGACCGCGTAGCGCACGACAGCACCATGCTGCGCTACTTCCTAGACTACATCATGCCACGCTACGAACACAGCACCAAAAACATCGGATGGGACCAAGTATTTGTCAACCTCGTTCGCGAATACTACCTCAAAGGCAAATGCTCCTGGGCCTCTCCCGCCGAAGTATACAACAAACGCCAAACCGTCGACTTCCTCAGCCAGTCGCTCATCGGCGCCATGGGTCAAGAACTCATCATGGCCGACACCAACCAGTCCGACGACCCGAAAGACTGGATCTCCTCGCATGCTTTCCCGCAAAAATACGTAATCCTCTGGTTCTGGGACCCCGACTGCAACCACTGCAAAAAACAAACCGCCGAACTCAAGACCCTCTACGATTCGCTCTCGGCTGCCGGCAACAAAATATTCGAAGTCTATGCCGTAGGCTACGAAAGCGACGTGCAGAAATGGCTCAACTACGTACACCAGCACAACCTGCCCTTCGTCAATGTCGGCGGCCCTAACGTGAACATCGACTACCAAGAGGCCTACAACGTACACGGAGCACCCACCATGATCATACTCAATGCCGACAGGCAGATCATCATGAACAAGACAATCCCTACCAGCTCCATTCTCCCCTTCATCGAACAGTACGAAAAACTGCATCCCGAACAAGCTAACCGTGCACCATCCAATTGGCAAATCGAAGGCATACGACGGGCCAAAACGAAATAACGAAACAACATCTCACCATCAGACATTTACAACACATATCGCTCCTCTTGGCTATGCTGCCTGCTGCAGGCGTCTCTGCCGCTACGCCCTCGTGGTCATACTCTTTCATTCAACACGGCCACGTCGTCGACAGCATACTGCTACACCATACACCCGTCTACGACCGCATCGTCTATGCCTATGTCTACAACCCGGACAACCTCTATATCCAAATATCCAAACAGCATCGCACTCTCTACGTCTACGAAGACCGTTGCACCGGCACAACGCTCATAGCAGCCTATCCCGTATGCCTCGGAGCCAATCTCGGCAACAAAAACAAGGAAGGCGACAGCCGCACACCCGAAAGCGACGACGGACAACCATTCTATATCTCCGAAATAAACGACGCTGCAGATTGGAAACACGATTTCAACGACGGTCGCGGGCCCATGCCGGCCTACGGCAAATGGTTCCTCCGGCTGAAAGGCAATTTCAAATGGACCGGCATTGGCATCCACGGCAGCACCGGCAACCACTACTCCGTCCCCGGACGCGCCAGCGAAGGATGCATCCGCCTGCGCGACGACGATATTGTACACCTCACCGAAAACTATGCCTTCGTCGGCATGAAAGTATACGTCAGCAAAGACTAATAACAACAAACCCATTAAACCC
>CAMOFI010000117.1 GCA_946613135.1 uncultured Bacteroidales bacterium | reverse complement strand
GTTTGCGGTGGAAAATGCTTCCGAATTCGTCCAGCGACATATAGCCTTCGGGAATAGGTTTCGCTTTCCGCACCTCTTTGCGAGTGTGCGAAACATTAGTTTTCGTCGGCGTTGTGCATGCTACTTGTGTTTCCATTTTGTTATTGTTTTCGATTTGCAAAAGTACGATAAATAATTGGATTGGAAAATTTATTTTCGCATCATTCTTTTGAACCACTCCTCGTTTGGCTCTGGGTGGTGGTAGCCTTTCCCATCGCCCCCCAGGTCTTGACAATGCCAAACGACGAACCAACGGCTCCTGACTACCGGCCTCTGTGTATCGTAAAACCGGAATAACAGTATAGGTAACATATACAAAAAAACAGCTCTCTGAAAAAATTATTTGGAGATTTGAAAAAAAACAAATAATTTTGTTTCGATATGAAAAAACGCCAATGCCGCAATAATGATTTGACTGTCAACTCCACAGCACCGCAATGCGATGTCGGTAGAGGTGATATTTTTAAAAACGGCTACCATTGGTGCCGTTTTTTTTAGACTTATTGCTGCTGCCATGGTCACAATACTACGCACAAACATAAACATCAAATAATATGGGCAATTTAAAAGGCAGAAACCTGATTTCCATCACAGACTTCTCGCGCGACGAGTACATCCAGGTCCTCGACATCGCCGAAGAATTCGAAAAAAATCCGAAACAACCTATCCTGAGCGACAAAGTGGTTGCAACTCTTTTCTTCGAGCCTTCCACACGCACCCGCCTCAGTTTCGAAAGTGCCGCCAACCAGCTCGGAGCTCGTATCATCGGCTTCAGCGACCCCGGTGGAACAAGTGTCCAAAAAGGAGAATCGCTTCACGACACCATCGTTATGGTCTCGAGCTATGCCGACCTCATCGTTATGCGTAACCCCAAAGAGGGAAGCAGCCGCTACGCCAGCGAAGTAAGCACCGTGCCCGTCATCAACGCAGGCGACGGAGCCAACCAGCACCCAACCCAATGCATGCTGGACCTCTACAGCATACGCAAAACACAAGGCACACTCGAGAACCTGCAGATAGCCTGCGTGGGCGACCTGAAATACGGACGCACCGTCCACTCGCTCGTTCAGGCCATGTGCAACTTCAACGCCACCTTCCACCTCGTTTCGCCTCAAGAGCTCAAACTGCCTTCGTCGGTCAAGGCTTCCATCAAGAACGCCGGCCTCAAATACTACCAGTATACCGACATCAACGACATCATCCCCAACGCCGACATCATCTATATGACTCGCGTACAGCGCGAACGCTTCCCCGACCCACTCGAATACGAGCGCGTGAAAGATAGCTGCATCCTTACCGCCAGCATGCTGAAAGGATGCAAACCAACAATGAAGGTGCTCCACCCTCTGCCTCGCGTCAACGAAATCACCGTAGATGTCGACGCAACACCCTACGCCTACTATTTCCAGCAGGCCCAAAACGGCGTATACGTCAGACAAGCCCTTATGGCTGCCATCCTTGGCGTGAGATAAAACATCTTCCACACCAAGGCTAATGTTTCAAAACCCATCAACGCATCAAACAACTATCATGGAAGCAAAAAAAGAATTAGTCGTCTCTGCCATCGAAAACGGCACCGTCATAGACCATATCCCCACCGACGTGGTGTACCAAGTTATCCGCATCCTCGGCCTTGAAAAGTACAACGACGAGGTGCTTATCGGCAACTACCTCCACAGCAAGAAATTCGGACGCAAAGGCATCGTAAAGATCAAAAACAAATTCTTCGACAAAGACGAGGTGAACAAAATTGCCCTCGTGGCTCCGCTGGCCAGCATCATCACCATCCGCAACTACGAAGTTGTCGAAAAAATACAGGCCGAAATACCCGACCACATCGACCACATAATCAAATGCATGAACCCCAAATGCATAACCAACTTCGAACAGATCGAGACCAAGTTCGATGTCGTCGACAAAGAAAACCTGAAACTGCGCTGCCACTACTGCGAGAAATTCACCACTAAAGAGACCATGAAATTCCAAGACTAAGATGAAACGTTATCTTGTCGGTCTTGCACTGCTCACCATCGTCATGGTGCTGCTCGCCCTCGCAGGGAAATTGGTAGCCATGCCCTTCCTGGCTCCTGTGCCTACATGGATGCTCACAGTGGCAGTACTCTATTTCGCCATTGCATACGGAGTGCAGTATTGGATGACGGTATCGAGCGTCAACAAACACCCTAAAGCGTTCATCCAGTTCTTTCTTGCCACTACAGTGGGTGTGCTTTTCCTCCACCTTGTAGTCCTGATTGGAGGCATGATGCTCAACACAACGGCAGCAAAACGCTTTGCCGTCGTTTTCCTGATACTTTACGTGGTCTATTCGGTCTATATGACCATCTCGCTCGTGCAGTTTATGCGCAAAGCCTAATTATTGCGTACCAGACTTACGGTATGGCGCCAACTTTGTTTGGCGCCTTTTTCGTTATATGCCTCCACAACGACGACATAACTGCCACGCCCACATTGCACACCGGCATCGTCGCTACCGTCCCATGTGATGACACCCCTACACCCTAACATGCCTCCGCGCAACAGCTGCCTTATGCGCCGGCCGTGGGCGTCGAAGACTGTTATGTTGGCAGCAAGGTCACAGCTCCGCAGGTCGTACGTTATGTCGAGCAAGTCGTTGTAGCCGTCGCCATCGGGCGAGAAAAGCGTGTGCTCCACAGCAAAATCCTCACCGACAAACAAGAATTCGGCACTTTGCGAGTTGGCATAAGTCGGTGTTCCATAGCCCGACGTGCTGGATGCCGAGTACCAGTTGCTCCGAACCTCGGCCCCTGTATGGAACGAACGGCGTTCGAGAGCCACCCCTTCGCGGTCGCGGAGCAGACGGCTATGCATCGACTCGTCGTAGTCGAAACGGTCGAGCAGCACCGTGTCGTGCGTATACACGGCCACACTCCCCGACGCATCGTTGTAGGCAGGCATGGACGTCACCTCCTTCAGCCTTGAGGCATAACGCACCGTATAGTTGGCCGTCACATAGGCGGCATCTGTCGTGACGACCACATAGTCGTGCGGAGCCACACTGCCCTCATCACCAACCTTGTAGAGCTTGGTCACCGAATCGCCAACCATCTTGGCAAGACGCAAAACACTGAGTTCTACGGCATTGTCGGTATTGTTATACAGCTCCACATAGTCGGCTCCTCCCGGCAACGGGTTGAAGAGTATTTCACTCACAAGTATATCGCCCTTTGTCAGCATGGTCTGCCCATAAACATGGCTGGCTCCCACCGTCAGAAACAGTGAAATCAGCGCTATCATAAAAATATTTATCGGTTTCACTATCAAGTTATCACATAATTTGTTATTTTTGCATTCCATATTGATGCATCAATTCTTTTTAAATTGCAAAAATACATCATTTTATAATTCAATACAAATTTTTAACAAACAATCAAAGCCATGAAAAAAAACTTGTACCACAGATCTGTTGCACTGCTTGCCATTGTCTTGATGAGTCTGCTGCCCATCGCCTGTCAGAATGAGGAGGACGACATTTTTACTGCCGTCATAGGAAAATACTCAGGCTCTAAAGACTATATGAACTCGCTCGACGTCATGTGGAGCAACGGCGACAAAGTGCAAATCAACAACGGTACATACTCCATTGCGGTCGACGAATCAGACCGCAACAGGGCCACAATCCATGCCGATGGCGTTACGGCCTACGGTGAGGCCTACTATGCTGCCTACCCCGCCGATATAGCCACAATAAGCATGGACGGCACATTGTCGTTCACTCTCCCCGACAAAGAGGTCTACGAAAAGGACGCCAACGGACGACAGGTGGTACACAACATGATGGCTGCCGTTACCGAAGGACGCCAGTTCGACTTCGCCAATCTTGGCGCCCTGTTGCACTTCTCTGTCAGCTCCTCGTCGGCCGATGCACGGCTGTGTGCTGTAGAGGTAACAGCCGACGCCCCGGTATGCGGCCCGATGACAGCCACCCACTCCCCCTCGGGCTGGAATGTGGCTGTGCCCTCTGCCCTCGCCCACCTCACAAGAACACTTGTCTTCCCCACCCCCGAAGTCATCAGCTCCGACGCCAAAGACTTCTACCTCGTAGTGCTGCCCATGGACGGCATCTCCTCTTTCACGCTGCGCTACGTGTTTGAGGATGCGTCGGGCAACGTCAAAGTCTACGACAAAACAAAGTCAGGCTCCACGTTCAACATCTCGAAAGGCGTCATGTACCGCTTCAACACCGTATTCGATGGCGCCAACGTCACCGTGGCAGGTGAGAGCGTGGCACCAAACACAATGGACGGAACAGCAGACCATCCCTACGAAGTATATTCGCAGCAGAGCTGGCTGCAGGTCATGACGGCACATGCAAACCAGGCATCGAAGCACATCAAGCTGGGCAACGACATTGAGGTGGCCGCATCGGTCGACGTTTTTAAAGCCTCTCTCGATGGACAGGGCCACACGGTGACCCTAACCACCGACAACATATCGCTCTTCAAGACCGTCACATCGGCATCCATCAGCAACCTCACCATCGACTCGCGCAACGACTTC
>CAMOFI010000116.1 GCA_946613135.1 uncultured Bacteroidales bacterium | reverse complement strand
CAACATTTTATCCTTCAACCGACAACACGCCATCAGAAGCACCCTCCCCTACGCTACGCAAGCCCCAGGTTGTGAAAACAAGGACGGACATTTCCTCGCTTCCGACCGCCAACGACATTGTAGTCGACAGCCATCTTCCGAACGACAACCGCCAAGCAGATGTCGCCCCCTACCCTAACGAATCGACAAGCATCCCAGTAATCGACACGCCAACACCGCCGGCAAACAACGAAAACCATAGCTCCGAACGACCAAAACCTCTATCGGAACTTTATGCAGAACAAATAAATACAGCACCCGCCCCAAACAAAAACAACACCACCTTCCTATCTGAAGACAACACACACCGAATCAGCTTCATATCGTCGATCAATGCCTCGACCGTGGCGAACGGCAGCATCGGTTACGCGGAAGGAATTAGCTCCAATGAACTTGCACTCGCCTCAGGCGAATCTTTCAGTTATATCGACCCTAACTTCTCATTATCGGCCGACATCGGAGCATCATACGCCGTGGCAGGCAACGAAAGCTGCCGTCTCGATATCGGTCTGTCGCTCAGCGGACGTGCACAGCAAGGTACTGTCAATGACTATTCCGTCGACAATGCCAGCTATAACTTCATAGACAACAATGATAACTTTCTAACCATCCAGCCCAACGGAAATCGTCCCTACACCTCCTTCGACCTCTTCGCCAACGTTCCCATCACTTTGAATTTCTTCCCTTTGGGCAAGGACAAGGCAGGATGGAGCCTCAACGTGACACCCGCCCACAGCATAGTCCGCTCGCATACATTAGGCGCATCCTCAGCCTCCCCCTTCGTCGTTAATCCCTGGAAACTGAATGTCGGCCTTGGCATCGTCCTGCCCCGCAAGGTGATACGACGAGTTGCAATAACTGCCAATCTGCTACCGCTCTACACCTCACGTTCAATACACGAAATAGGCTTCGAAATCGGATTCTGACAATCCAAAAGTCTAACAAACAAAACCGTGCAAATTATTTTTCTTTTATTGAAGAAAAAAGTGTACTTTTGCATCCACAAACTTTAAGACAATATGGATTATCAGTATTTGAAACTCGCTGAAAATGGAACTATTTGCACTGTTACCATCAGCGCTCCTAAAAGCCTCAACGCACTTAACACTGCTATTCTAACCGAATTGGAAGACTTCGTCGACCACTTCGATTGCAACAAATATCGCTGCCTTATTGTCACCGGCGACGGCGAGAAATCGTTCGTGGCAGGTGCTGACATCAGCGAGATGGCCGACCTCCAGATGCTGCAAGCTCAAACCTTCGGCAGCCGTGGAGCACGGGTGTTCCGTAAAATCGAGACACTCCACGTTCCAGTCATCGCTGCCGTCAACGGCTTTGCCTTGGGCGGAGGCTGCGAACTGGCAATGGCATGCGACATACGCATCTGTAGCGACAACGCACGCTTTGGACAGCCCGAGGTCGGACTCGGCATCATTCCAGGCTTTAGCGGCACCGTCCGCATGGCTCGACTGATAGGAATGGGTATGGCCAAAGAACTTATCTATACAGGACGTGCCGTCAAAGCCGACGAAGCACTGCGTATCGGACTGGTCAACGCTGTATACCCTCAAGCTGAACTGATGAGCAAAGCCATCGAAATGGCCACACGTATCGCCGCCAATGCACCCCTCGCCGTCAAAGCTGCCAAGCAATGCATCAACGACGAGTATGACATGCCTGCCGACGAAGCCATTGCAAACGAAAGCACAATCTTCGGCCGCTGCTTCCTTACCGAGGACCAGAAGAACGGCATGCAAGCCTTCCTCAACAAAGGCAAATGCGAATTCCAAGGAAAGTAACTTCAACACAAAAACAATAATCACAATGAAAATCTACGTTATCGGAACCGGCACAATGGCCAAAGGCATAGTCAAAGCCTTTGCCGCCAAGATGCCCGTCGTTATGAAAAGCCGTACCCAGGCCAGCCTTGACAAGGCTATGGGATCAATCGCCAAATCGTATGCCAAACTCGTCGAGAAAGGCAAAATGACTCAGGAGGCCGTCGACGCCCTGCTGAAGAACATCACAACCACCACCGATTATGCTACCTTCGCCGATGCCGACCTCGTCATCGAGGCAGCCGTCGAGGAGATGCAGCTCAAGAAAGATGTCTTCACAGAACTCGACAAGATCTGCAAACCCGAAGCAATCTTCGCCACCAACAGCAGTTCACTAAGCATCACCGAGATAGCTGCATGCACAAGTCGTCCGGTCCAGTTCATCGGCATGCACTTCTTCAACCCCGCCGACCGCATGGCCCTCGTTGAGGTAATCCGCGGCCAGCTGACCAGCGACGCCGTCTGCAAGTGCGTCGTCGACCTTGCCACCGAAATCGGCAAACAACCTGTCGAGGTTAAGGAAGCCCCCGGCTTTGTTGTCAACCGCATCCTCATCCCGATGATCAACGAGGCTGTCGGCATCCTCGCCGACGGTATCGCCACTGCCGAGGACATCGACAAGTGCATGATGCTCGGTGCCAACCATCCTATGGGCCCCCTCGCTCTGGCCGACCTCATCGGAAACGATGTTAACCTCGCCATCATGGAAGTCCTCTACAAAGAGTTCGGCGATCCGAAGTACCGTCCTCACCCGCTGCTGCGCAAGATGGTCCGCGCCGGCCTCCTTGGCCGCAAAACCGGAGAAGGCTTCTACAAATATTGATAACCGAACAATTCCGACAATATTGACAAAAAGAAGAAGGGCAAATCCCTTCTTCTTTTTTTTATACCAGATTTTCACAAAAAATCAATAAAATAAAAAAAATCGTATTTTTGCATATCGAAAATAAACTGACAATCCACCATCCAAACAAACAAAAACCATTATTAATCCTTAAATATCTACAAAAATGAAAAAATTTTTCACAATCCTATTTGCCACGCTTTTAGTTGGCAGCTCTGCATTCGTCAGCTGCGGACAATCGGGTGACACTACAGGAACAGAAACAAACAAAATCGACTCGCCATCTATCGTCATGGACAAAACCCTAAAAGCCTTGAAGAACAAGGACTACGAAGGCGCTGTTCGCTATATGGAAGGTGTCGACGGAGCAACCGACGAAGACATTAGCCAGATGGCCGCTCTGATAGGGATGATATACGAAGCCAACGGAGGAGTAAAAGATTATGAAATTCTTAATGAAGAAACCTCCGAAGACGGGCAAAGTGCAGTAGTCTACGTGAAATACCTTTTTGGCAACGGAGAATCACAAGAAGACTCCGACATATTAATACTGACCGAAAAAGGTTGGGTAATAAAAGAATAAAAAAGGTTCCCCGCTGACGCGGGGAACCCAACCTAAAAATTGTACTATGAAAAAGAAAACTTTCCTTTGTTAAGCCTCTGCTGTTTCAGCAGGAGCATCTTCGTTGACAACCTCGACATTCAAAGTAGCCTTGATGTCGCGATAGATGTTGACAACAGCGTGGTAGGTACCAACTTCCTTGATTTTCGAACCGTCGACAACAATCTTCTTACGGTCAACATCGTAGTTGTACTGTGCCTTGAGGGCATCGGCAATCTGGATATTGTTGACAGCACCGAACAATTGGCCGTTTTCGCCCACCTTGGTTGCAAGGCGAACATTCTTGCCATCGAGAGCAGCTTTCAGAGTTTCAGCATCCTTGCGGATTTTTTCCTCTTTGAAAGCACGTTGGCGAAGAGTCTCGGCATGCATTTTCTTGTTGGCAGGAGTAGCCATGATGGCCATCCCTTGAGGGAGGAGGTAATTGTTGGCGTAGCCGTTCTTAACGGTAACGATATCGTCCTTATATCCCAAATTAGCAACGTCTTGTTTCAGTATAATTTCCATTTGTTCTTCCTCCTTCTTTGATTATTTTAAACAGTCGGCAACATAGGGCAGCAAAGCCAGGTGGCGAGCTCTCTTGATAGCCTGTGACACTTTCTTCTGGTATTTGTTGGATGTACCGGTGATACGACGGGGAAGGATCTTACCCTGTTCGTTGACGAACTTCAGCAGGAAGTCTGCATCCTTATAGTCGATGTACTTGATGCCGAGTTTTTTGAAACGGCAGTATTTCTTGCGCTGTGTTTCAACAGCTATAGGGGTCAAATATTTGATTTCACTTTCGTTTGCCATGATTCTGAATGATTTTTGAATTGTTTAATACCTTCTCTTCGTGCCGTATCTTATTCCTGTGTGGTTTCAGCAGCAGTATTCTGCTTGGCAGCACGTTTCTTCTCATTGTAGGCAATAGCGTGCTTGTCAAGAGACACAGTAAGGAAGCGGAGCAAACGCTCATCGCGCTTGTAGGCAACCTCGAGGTCAGCGATGACACTGCCTTCAGCCTTGAATTCGATAAGATAATAGAATCCTGACGATTTTTTCTTGATAGGGTAAGCGAGCTTACGCATGCCCCAATTGTTTGTGTAGACAATCTCAGCACCACGTTCGGTGAGGAAGTCCGTGTACTTTTTTACCGTTTCCTTCATCTGTTCTTCAGACAAAACGGGAGTTGCAATGAAAACGGTTTCGTATTGATTTACCATTACTAAATATTGATTAAGTTTGTTAAAAAAAATTTGAGCCACTTTGCGGACTCGAACCGCAGACCTACGCATTACGAATGCGTTGCT
>CAMOFI010000115.1 GCA_946613135.1 uncultured Bacteroidales bacterium | reverse complement strand
CACTTCCTTAAACAGAGCAGGAGGAACCCCTCAAAAGGGTTCCTCCTCTCTTTTTTGTTACCCTCATTCTCTTCCGCAACCTCATTCTTGACAGCCAACTCTATGTTATATGCCCGAACCTTGATGCCTTTTTTCATTTTTCAATTGTCAATTCAAAAAAAATATGTATTTTAGCAAATTGATTCGGTGTATTGAAATTTCACTTTGTGTAGTTTCAATATATTGAGTCTTATGGGATTATATTAGAAACTAAGTATTCTGCAATAATATGAAAACGTTCAAAAAAAGTCTTTTGCTGCTTGCTGCTTCGCTGTTTTTCGTATCAGTGAGCTTTGCCCAGACTAAAAGTCTTGCACAAAAAGCCGACGACCTTTTCAATCAAAAACAGTATATCGCAGCCCTCGCGAAATATGAGGAAGCATACAATAAAATCTCCTCGAACAAGGCAGAAAAAAACCGCTGCTATTTCCAGATGGGCGAGTGCTATCGACTGATGAACAATTTCCCAAAAGCAGAACGCGTCTACAAGCGCCTCATCAACCAGAAGTACTACACCACAGAACCCAAGCTATACTACTATATGGCTGAGATGTATCGCTTTGAAAACAAATTCGATGAGGCCGACGAATATTATGGCAAATATCTCGAACTGGTGCCCGACGACAAACTGGCACAACAACGCAAAGCGTCTATTATATATGTCAACCAGCTCTTTATGAACCGTACACGACACAATATCGTAAAACTCGAAAAGTGGTCTACGGACTATAACGACTGGGCTCCGCGTTTTATGGGCGACGATACTTCACGTCTGGTATTCACCTCGTCACGTTTCGGTGACGGCGAGAACGACAAACACGATGCATGGACAGGACAGGCATTCTCCGACTTCTATACTGTCTTTCAGGACCGTAAAGGAAACTGGAGCGACAGTCCTGAACTGTTTGAGAAAAACGGCGTGATCAACTCCCCTGTCAATGAAGGTGAGGCATGGTTCTCTCCCGATGGCAGCGTGGTCTATTTCTCGCGCTGCGACAGCCGCGAGCACGAAACCCAGGGATGCTATGTCTACTATTCGAGAAAAGGAGGTTCTTCGCTCGACGACAAACCTGGACGCAAAGTCAAGGGCAAGGGCGGCAAGGACGACGATGCCGAAGCCAACGGCGAATGGTCCGAGCCTGTCAGGATCAACCTTGGCGACACCACATATAACTACCTGTATCCTACCTTGACACACGACCAGCTGACTATGTATTTCTCGTCGGATATGCCCAACGGATATGGCGACTACGACCTCTGGGCCGTTTCGCGCAAGTCGGTCGATGAAGAGTTCGGCACCCCGGTCAACCTCGGCAACATCGTCAACAGCGCCGGACGCGAAGTGTTCCCGACATTGCGCAACGACTCGACACTCTATTTCTCTTCCAATGGCCTGCCGGGAGTTGGTGGACTCGACATTTTCCGCACCTCCAAGAACGGCCGCAAATGGGCGTCGCCAGAAAATCTCGGCATCCCCATCAACTCGTCGTACGACGAAATGAGCATAGTCTACTATCCGGACAATAACCACTATATGATGGAACGTGGCTACTTCTCCTCAAACCGTCCTTTCGACGACCCGCACAGCAAGAAAACCGACAAGAAAGGAAAGAAGGTGCCGCCTATCAACGACGACCTTTTCTATTTCGAACTCCCTCCGCTGCTCTACAGCATCGAAGGTACCATCCGCGACGAGAAATCCATGCAACTCGTCGAACATGCAAGAGTGCGCATCGTCGGCTCCGACGGCAAGGAGTTTGAAACCTATACCAACAAGCAAGGCTTCTATCGCTTCGGACAGGACCAGATAATGCGAAATGTGGTCTACAAGATGTACGTGTCGAAGGTCGACTATTTTTCGATCGAAGGCTCGGAAAGCACCTGTGGCTATAATACTGACAAGGACATCGTTCACGATTTTAGGCTCGAGCCGGTGCCAAAACAGCCTGTTGTCCTGCCGGAAATACGCTACGACTTGGCTAAGTGGGACCTCAAAGAGGAGTTTATGGACTCGCTGATGGATCTCTATCTCGTCATGGTCAACAACCCGAATATCGTTGTCGAACTACGTGCACACACTGATTGTCGTCCCTTCTTGGGATTGACTAACGACACTCTGTCGCAACGACGTGCCCAGTCGGTGGTGGACTACCTTATATCCCGTGGCATAGAACCGGAACGTCTTGTGGCCAAAGGCTACGCCGAACGTGTTCCCCGCACGCTGGACCGTAATATCACTGTGCGCGTCGACGGCAAACCCTACTCATTCTCCGAAGGCACAACCCTCGATTGCGACTATATCAACCACATGAACGACAAAGGACGCCAGGAGGCTGCACACCTCCTCAACCGACGCCTCGAATTCCTTATCCTTCGTACCGATTATGTCTCGAAGAAACTTATCAATAATCTGGCTTCGGACACCCCCACGGTGAAACGTACCGAGGACGGCAAGGTCATAGACCTGGTCACCACTCCGATACCTGAAAGCGACTATAAACCCGAAATCATCCACGACGAGGGCACGATACCCGCAACCATGATCTCTTCCGCCAAGGGCGAAATAGAATGCATCGTCAACGGCTCCATGATGCCTATGCTTATCGACGAGCGCTATGCTGAGCCTATTGCCATCGCCTGGGAAGAGGCTATGAGTTTCTTGTATCAGCGCCGCATCAACAAAGAGGACTTCCCAGACCGCGACAACGCGTTCGATCCTGACGGCAATATACTCGACAAGACCACCGTCATCTTCAAAGAAATGCAGATCGGCCAGAAGCACCTCTTCAATGTAGAGGTCGTTGTGGTGAAAGGCGTAGACTATAAGTTTATCATCAACCGCGAAGGGTTGAACCGCTTTGGCAGCTACCAGTTTGACAAACAGCGTGGCAAGTTGACCTTCGACGACTAACACACTCCTCTAACATCTTCGGCTGATGCTCCTGACCATTCTGGGACCTACGGCGTGCGGCAAAACTGCACTTGCCGTCGCTGTTGCCGACAGACTCGACGCTGAGATAATCAGTGCCGATTCTCGTCAGGTGTTTAGAGGCATGGACATCGGCACGGGTAAGGACATCGAAGAGTACCGCTTGCCTCACCGCACCATCGCTTGCCATCTGATCGATATCCGTGATGCCGGCGAGGAATACAACCTGTATCAGTTCCAGAACGACTTCGTAAAGGCCTATCGTGACATTACGGGACGCGGACATCGCGTTGTCATGTGTGGCGGCACTGGAATGTATATAGAATCGATTGTTCGTGGATATCAGTTGCCCGACGCTCCAGTCGATGCCAACTATCGAGAACAGCTCCGTCAGTATAGCGACGAAGAACTGACTGCTCGCCTGGCGTCACTCGTCAAACTGCACAACCATACGGATACGGAGACGCGCGACAGACTTGTCAGGGCTCTCGAAATACAGGAATTTAAGCAGCAGAATCCCGATGCATTCACACGGCTGCCAGCAATGCGCCACCTCGTTGTGGGCGTTTCGTTCCCACGTGAAGAGGTGGTGGCGCGTATAGGTGTCAGGTTGCGCCAACGTCTTGAAAATGGTATGGTGGATGAGGTAAAACGCCTGCTCGACAGCGGTGTGCCTAAAGAACGTCTGCTCAAATACGGCTTGGAATATAAACATATAACCCGATATCTGACGGAGGATTACTCATACGACCAGATGTTCGAGAATCTTTATACCGACATACGTCGTTTCTCTAAACGACAGATGACTTGGTTCAGACGTATGGAACGCAATGGGGTCGACATCCACTGGATTGACGGTATGCAAGAGCTTAATTCCAAAACAGACGAAGTTGTCAATCTGTTTTTGAAGTCAGAAAACGATAAATCAGTATGTTGAATCAATAAAATTATTTTTTAACATAATTTTTTGGCTTTTAATGCAATAAATTAACATTTCTGCATACTAAAACCAAAAAAAATACGTAGATGCTTGTCTGTTTTAAATAAAGTTCGTATCTTTGCATTTTGAAATAAATGTCTAACTAAAACTATCAATTATCGAACAGAATTATCAGTTATTTGTAAACCAAAACATTAGGAGTTTATCATGGACGTAACAACTTGCACACTCACTGACAATGAGCTGATTTTAGGTTACAAAGAAGGTGATTATTCATGCTTCGAGACTTTGCTGGCACGCTATCAAAGCAAGGTTTATGGCTATATCTTCTCTGTCGTAAAGGACAAGGATATTGCTGACGACATCTTTCAAGATACTTTTTATAAAGTCATCTATACAATCAACTCAGGCTATTATAAAGACGAGAACAAGTTTATCCATTGGGTGATGCGTATTGCTCACAACCTTATCGTCGACTATTTCCGTAGACTCGGAAAAATGCCTGTTGTTCCTAACAGATCCGACTGCGATGTTGTGGAAACGCTAAAGTTGCATGACGAGAATATTGAAAAACAGATTATCCGTAAGCAGACGAGCTCGAATATCCGTAAACTTGTCAAGATGCTTCCTCCTGAGCAGCGCCGCGTGGTCATAATGCGTCATTATGGCAAAATGGACTTCAAAGAGATAGCAGAGCGTACGGGTGTCAGCATCAATACCGCACTTGGACGTATGCGCTATGCCATTATAAACCTTCGTCGCCTTGCCAAGGAACACAATATGTATCTTGAATTTTGAGGTTGATCCGTTAGGGTTAATCTTTTATGGTGACCTCTAAAATTCGAGTAATTATCTTCGTTGACATTTCTTTGGCTCTGA
>CAMOFI010000114.1 GCA_946613135.1 uncultured Bacteroidales bacterium | reverse complement strand
TTTGTGACCCCGGCGGGATTCAAACCCACGACTTTCGGAACCGGAATCCGACGTTCTATTCAGCTGAACTACGGGGCCATGGCATGGCTGTCGCCCATTTTGTCACGTTGGACGCACACTATAGGAAACGAGGATTTTTTGAAATATTGCGTACAACCGAAAAAAAAATCGCGTCACGCGTCTGCAAAAACCCTGCCGTCGCTCAAAGTGACCTGAAGCTTAGAGTATTCGCTATGAAAATCGTTTTTCAGACGGTCGAGATAACGTGCACACTCCCATTTGCACATCGGCAAGTCGTGAAGCAGGTAGTTGCCGCATGTTTCAGGGGTTGTGGCCGGCACTTCGTCTTGGGTCAAGATCCATTCCAGACATTCAATTGTGAGCTGACGCATATCCTCTACGCTGTATTGTCCGAGCATGATGACATACATTCCTGTAAGGCACCCCATCGGGCCTACATAAACGACGTCGTCCTTGGCCCTTGAGTTCCTGAACCAAGTAGCCATGAGGTGTTCAATGCTGTGGATGGCAGCAGGTGCAACAGCAGGCTCATGGTTAGGCTCGGTGATGCGCAAATCGTAGGTGGTGAAACCTTTGTCAACACGCGACACATAGATGCCTGGTTTCAAGTGTGTATGATCAATTGTAAAACTTTGGATTACTTCCATTGGTAAAATAAATGGTTATTATTTGTCTAATCTTATTATTGTTCAAAGAGTTTCCAGATACCGTTTCACGAAACGGAAAGACCTGTCGCACATCGAAGCGAGGAAATCCTCCCATTGCTGCTGATGGTTGTCGGTGCGTCCCGGAGTGTCGCTGATGACACGCAGGCTAAGGAACGGGACTCCAGCCAGATGGCAGGTTTGGGCTATGGCTGCACTTTCCATGTCGCACGCCATACCCTCAGGAAAATTTGTCTTGATGACGTTCAGTCTGTCCCAGTCTGTGATAAATTGGTCGCCCGTACAGATGAGCCCCTTCATCAGACGTTCGTCTGGAGAGAGCTGCACCGATGAGGCATGCTCGACGAGTCGTTTGTCGGCATCGAAACGAGCAGGAAGTCCCTGCACCTGACCCAACTGACATCCCAGGCCGACGCCGCAGTCGACATCGTGGTATACGCACTGCGTTGCCGCCAGCACGTCCATCACCTGCATTTTCTCGTCAATCCCGCCGGCCAAACCGGTGCTTATTATAGCATCCGGACGGTGCTGACTCATCAGTCGCATAGTTCCTATGGCTGCATTGACTTTGCCTATGCCGCATTGCCAGAGCACTATTTCATTGTTGCCTAATCGGCCAGTATCGTTTCCGAGAGCATCGCGCATTTGCCGATACTCTATGTCCATTGCTATGATGACGCCTATCTTCATTTTTGATTTATTTTTTTGGTTGCGGGTCGGATGTCACGTCGATTCCCAGTTTTTTGAATATTTTGATGTCAACCTCGCCAAGCATTGTTGTGGTATGCACCTGGCAGCCTTTCAGCTGAGGAAGTGTTTTGAGTGCGTTGCTGCAATTCTCGTCGGTGAGGCTGAGCATAGACAGTGCCAACAGCACCTCGTCGGTATGCAGGCGAGGGTTTTTGCCATGCAGGAGTTGCGTCTTTGTGTACTGGATTGGCTCTATGTATTTCTGCGAGATCAGCTTGACGGCATGGTCTATCTTGGCCAGATGCTTGATGGCGTTGAGCAACATTGCGGCGCAAGCGCCCAGCAGAGGGCTGGAATGGCCGGTAATGATTGTACCGTCTTCCATCTCTATAGCGGCGGCAGGGGTGCCTTCGGCTGCTGCGCGTTCGTGTGCTGCGACAGTGGTACGCCTATAGTCTGTCGTTATTTTCATCTGCTTCATCAGCAAGGCGTTCTTATCCACCTCGCTTTCGGGAATACGACCTTGGGCATATTTGCACAGGGCTGCGTAATAGCGTCTGATTATCTCGTCCTTCGACGCTTTACAGCACACTTCGTCGTCGCAGATACAGAATCCTGCCATATTGACGCCCATGTCTGTAGGCGATTTATAGGGATTCTCGCCATATATTCCCTCGAAAATGGCGTTAAGAACCGGGAATATTTCGATATCGCGATTATAGTTGACGGTTGTTTCGCCGTAGGCATCAAGGTGGAACGGGTCGATCATGTTAACATCGTTGAGGTCGGCAGTGGCGGCCTCGTAAGCCACGTTGACAGGATGTTTCAGCGGTATACTCCATATCGGGAAAGTTTCGAATTTGGCATATCCTGCCTTGATGCCGCGCTTGTTTTCCTGATACAACTGACTGAGACACACTGCCATTTTGCCGCTACCAGGACCTGGGGCAGTAACGACAACAAGAGGACGGGTGGTGCGGATATACTCGTTACGGCCAAATCCGTCGGCCGAGCAGATGAGATCCACATTTGTCGGATATCCGTCGATAAGATAATGATAATATACATTTATGCCGAGACGCTCAAGACGTTCGCGGAAAGCCTGGGCTGAGGGTTGACCATGATACTGGGTGATGCATACAGAACTGACCAGCAAGCCCCTATTGCGGAATTCGTCGCGCAGCCTGAGCACATCGTCGTCATAGGTGATACCCAAATCAGCGCGGACCTTGTTTTTCTCGATGTCTCGTGCACTGATGGCGATGACTATTTCAGCGTCGTCGCTGAGCTGCATCAGCATCTTGAGCTTGCTGTCGGGCTCAAAGCCAGGCAGCACTCGACTAGCATGATAGTCGTCGAAGAGTTTTCCGCCAAATTCAAGATAAAGCTTGTTGCCGAACTTCGAGATACGTTCCTTGATGTGTTCGGACTGGATCCTTAGATACTTTTCGTTGTCAAAACCGTGTTTCATAACAAAAAAAAATAAAACCCCAACCACAGCCTCTGCGGTTGCCATTGAGGAGATGGTATAATTAAATGAACTACGGGGTACAAAAATACAAAGATTTCCGAAAACAGAAAGAACAAAAATGGACAGAACCTATTCGAGCATCTCATTCAACACTGAATTTCAACAACTTTAATTGCAAAAATATTTTCGCGGACGGCAGTGTCGGACTTGCAAAAAAAAGAACATGAGTGCATAACAAAAAGAATTTTCTGACGTTACATTTGCATGAAAAAAGCATTTTGGATATCACTCATAACCTTGTTCACATTGGCTGCCGCCAGCTTACTCGTTGTGCAGTATGTACAAATGAAACGCACCGTGACGGTAAGCGACAACCTGTTCAATATCAGCGTAAACAACGCCATGGACGATATGATAGAGCAGCTCAACAGGCTGAAAGTTGAGGATTATATCAGCCAGAAAGACAGATACAAGCTCCTTAAATACAAACGTATCGAAGAGTTGAACGAAAGGATGCAGAATGTTGTCAAGGAAAACTACACGACATTCTACGACACAAACAAGGTGCAGGTGGGCATAACGATGATAGACAGCGTCAAGCTGTTGCATGGTGTCAAAGTGAGCCCTGCCGACTCCGACGCAATTTCGCAATACAACGCCCTGCTTACAACAAGAGACAGGCTGGCAGGCAGCAACGAATTCTACAACCAGTTTGTCAACGACATTTCCGAATATGTAGTAGACAACATTATCACGTCCAGCTCTTTCAACTACATACTGTTCGACTCGCTGATCACCGACAAGCTGATGGTCAACGGTGTCGACATCCACCCCTACGTTGGAATATACGACTATACTGGTGACAATTTCCTGTATTGCAATGCCGATGGCATGGAGGACAAACTCAGAGAGTCGCCATTCAAATATCGATTCCATCCTAACGGTATGATGTCGCCCAGCGAGTACTTCATCGTACTGCAATTCCCGCTTTCATCGCTGCTACTGAAAGAGAACTCGACAATGTATTTTCTTATCAGCCTTATACTTATCTTGCTCATCTTTTTACTGTTCACTCTGTCGATGAGAAGCATTTTTAAGAAAGAGAAACTTGACAAGATGAAGAACGACTTCATCAACAACATGACGCACGAAATCAAGACTCCCATAGCCACTATCGGACTTGCGTGCGAGATGCTTCAAGATCCCAATATAGGGACTGACCCCGAGAGCAACCGCACCTATATCGGCATCATCGGCGACGAGAACCGACGGATGAGAATCCTGGTAGAGACAATACTGCAGAGTTCGAAAATGTCGAACAAAAATTTCGAGCTGAATCTGAAAGAGATCGACCTCAACGCCATTGTTGAAAGTGTCACCTCCAACTTTCGCCTTCAGATATCAAACCGCAACGGCAGGCTGGACTGCAGACTGGAGGCGCATCCGGCACTCATTCTCGGCGACGAGCTGCATATCACAAATATGATATACAATCTGATAGACAATGCCATCAAGTACTCGCCGCAGCAGCTCGAAATAGAGATTTCGACCATCAACGACGATTCTCATATTGTCCTTGCTGTAAAGGATCATGGTATGGGTATCAGCAAGGAAGACCAGAAGCACATCTTCGAACGCTTCTACCGCGTCTCTACGGGCAACGTCCATGACGTAAAAGGCTTCGGCATTGGTCTGAGCTATGTGCAACAAGTGGTGAATCTGCACAAGGGCAACATAAGCGTGGACAGCACGCCGGGCGAAGGAACAACTTTCAGAATATCACTGCCGAAAGAATAAGAACGGAGATGTATGTTTTTTTTGAGTTTCACTTAGGTTTTAAGACGGCTCCGCCAGCCATCCTGGGTGGCTGGCGGCTGTACCGGATTCTCTGTTATCACTTTTCTTAAAGCACCAAATCGCAGGTGTTTCCTAAATAAATAAACGGCTCGT
>CAMOFI010000113.1 GCA_946613135.1 uncultured Bacteroidales bacterium | reverse complement strand
TCATCGACGAGCAGGGCACCATCGTCGACGCCATCGGCAAAGTGAACACCAAAGAGCATACAAAACAGATACTGAAATGATACTCTACTTTACCGGCACGGGCAACAGCATGGTCGTTGCGCGCAAGATAGCCGATGCCACGGGCGACCGCACTCTGTCGCTGACCGAGGCTGCAGGGCAGGATCTAAGCACTGAGAAGGTTGTAGGACTCGTATACCCCTGCTACGATTTCAACACGCCGCCGGCAGTGCGCGAACTGGTGGCACGGCTCTGCATCAGCCCTGATGCATACGTCTTCATCATCGTCACCTGTGGCGCGCAGACGGGCAACTCCATCTGGAAGGTGCGTCGCCTGCTGAAGCAGAAGGGCGTCAGCGTGGCCTACTGCCATAAAATACGCATGCCAGACAACAGCGCAACCATCTTTGGCCGCAACCCCAACGAACAGCTGTGGAAACTCGAAAAGTATGCCTCTCGAATGGAACATATCATCGACGACATCAAAGCCCACCGACATGGCAGCCACTTCGGCGCCCCGGGCTTGGTGGGAAGTCTGCTTGGACTGCCCTCGATGGAGCGCAAAATACTCGGCAGTTTCAAGCCTACAGTCGACCCTGACCGCTGCATTGGATGCGGCCTATGTGCGCAGGTGTGTCCCATGGGCAACATCGTTGTGGACGGCAAAGCAGCCATCGGCGACCGCTGCACTGTCTGCATAGGGTGCCTCCACGCCTGTCCGCAGCAGGCCATCACCACCGGCAAACCATTCCCGAAAGAACATCAGTACCATCATCCAGACATACAAATACAAGATTTAAGAAATCGTTAAAAAATAAGGTAAAACCATTTGCTCAAAATTCTCCTGCTCGCTGACGCGAGCGAAATCTTGTAAATCTTGTAGATCAATTCCGCCTACGGCGAAAATACCGACGCAGATATCATTTTACTTTATTATTTTATCATTATTGAAACACAATAAGATATGACATTACAGGAAGCTATCGTCGCACGCCACAGCGTGCGTCAGTACAAG
Organism: uncultured Bacteroidales bacterium; assembly: GCA_946613135.1. Classification (GTDB taxonomy): domain Bacteria; phylum Bacteroidota; class Bacteroidia; order Bacteroidales; family P3; genus Colimorpha. The sequence continues at coordinate 3,920 of CAMOFI010000113.1, read as the reverse complement.
AATCAAGCCATCGAGACCGACAAGGTCGAACAGCTGCGCGCCGCCATCGAGGAGGCCAACCGCACGGCAGGTCTGCATCTGCAGCTGGTGACCGACGAGCCGGAGGCCTTCGCCCACGGGCTGGCCAAGTACGGCAAGTTCAGCGGTGTGAGCAACTATATAGCACTCGTCTGCCGCAAGGGGCTGGACGAGCAACTGGGCTACCACGGCGAACGCATCGTTCTGCTGGCACAGACGCTGGGACTGAACAGCTGCTGGGTTGGCCTGACGTTCAGCAAGCAGCCCGACCGCTACACTATCGGTGACGGCGAAACGCTCCGAGGCGTCATCGCCCTTGGCTATGGAGCCACGCAGGGGGTGCAGCATCCTGTGAAGCCTATTGAGAAATTCTACAAAGCACCTTCGGCCGACATTCCTGAATGGTTCCGTCGCGGTGTGGGAGCCGCGGTGCTGGCCCCCACGGCAATGAATATGCAGAAGTTCGAGTTCGAACTGCTGCCCGACGGCCGAGTGGCGGCACACACCCGTTTCACACTCATGAGCACATATCTGAAGATAGATCTCGGCATCGTAAAATGTCACTTTGAACTCGGAGCCGGCCGTGAGAACGTCCGCTGTGCATAGCATCAATTCCTCCAGAGGCGTAAATGCTGACGCAGGTCTGGTTTTATCGTAAAAAAAGTGGCAAACAACATTGCATGCCACTTTTTTTAAGCGATTGTTTTAGTTTGCAGATCGTCAGAATTCGAAAGGAACCTTCACGACGCCAGGACCGTAGATAGTCTTGAAGTCGTCGCGCATAGAGATGACATGGTAGCCGGCTGCACGCCACTGTTCGCCGAGTGCGAGGGCTTTGTCGCGGTTGGCATGGTCACGGGCATCGTCGTCGGCGATGAGCATGAAAGCAGCTGATTTCAGACGGTTGGAGAGGCAGTAGTTGTGCATGGCAGCGTCGCCGCCGCTGTTGCCGAACGACAGTACCGGCACTTTGCCAATCTCCTGCGAAATCTGCAGCACCTTGTTGGTTTTGAGGTTTTTGATAATGAGTTCGTCGGTACGGACAATCTCCTCTTCGCGCCCCATGGTGTAGTTGACACCCTCCACAGCGCCCTGACTGGAAGATACAAGCTTGACATCCATGCCGATGACGCGGTTGGGCTCGATGCCGAGACTCTCGACCAAGGCGCGGCAGATGAAGCGGTCGGAACCAGAAACGACATAGTAAGTGAATCCGTTGTCCTCAAGATAGTCAAACACCTCGAGCATAGGCTTGTAGAAGCTTTCGGCGTACGTCATGCCGACGAAGCCATTGGCAGAATGCTTGGCATAGTCCTTGACGTAGGCGTCGAATTGGGCAATAGTCATTCCGGCGTATGCCTTGGCAGCGGCGCGGGCATGTATCATGTCGAAATGGTCGGGCAGGGGAGTGCCGTTGCGGACAAAGTCACGTATCTGTTGCGCAGCCTGTCGCACATCGTCGGGGGCGTGGTTGCCGTAGGCAGTATCGTCCAGCACGCGGTATTCCAAGAGGTTGTACTCGAAGTAGGTGGGGTACAATTCGCCGATGAAGGTGCCGTCCATGTCGAATGTGGCAATGCGGTCTTTCTGTGGAATGAAGTTTGCCGAAGCGGGGTTTGTGACGTCCTCTACATATTGCTGCAATGCCGTAAGAGCCTCGCACTCGTTCCACGAGGCGAAATAATGTTTCGCCGTCGGTTCGGGCGTCTCTTTTGTGCATCCTACAAGGAGTCCCACAAAGAAAACGGCAATCAGAAAAAGCTGTTTTTTCATATTAAATCTGTAATTTTAAAATGTTTAACGCCAAACGTGGAGTTCCGTTTGGCGTTGCAAATATATACAAAAAGTCACTATGCTTTATGACTTTATTTCAAGATTTTAAGGATCTGTTTGTCTGTCGCCGACGGCAGTATTCTACGCAAGTGTTCCATCATCAGCGAGTGCGATTCGTCGGGGGTGTGGTTGCTGAAACAGGATTCTGTTCCTATGAGCTGCTCGGGCGTTGTGAGCAGCGAGAGTCCCCATCCGTATTCGTGACCGTGCTTGTCGCGCGGATAGACGAAATCCTCGGTGACGATGCGGCACGCCATCTGCAGGTGAGTGACATAGCCGTCGAAAAGCGAGCGCATTTTGGGTCCCACCAGGCCGCATGCCGAGCGCAAGTCGCGGCTAACCATGCTGCCACGTTCGTGCAGAGTGTCGAGGATAGCCTCGCAGAGGGCTCCTTTTTCGGTCTCGGCAGACATTGGGTACGAGCTGCGGCGCCAGTTGCAGAAGTCGGGCCACCACTTGAGGCTTATGAATCCTGCCTTGCCGGCAAAGAACTTGCCGTAGACGCAGTTGCCATCGGCAATTACAGGGCCTTTCCACCTCCATAGCGGCCACTCCCAGCCGCCGTCGGGCAACACCGTGTAGCGACATTCGTCGGCCATCATTGCGTCGGCGCTGAAGCCTCTGATGCCGCTTTCGAGCAACGGCAGGAAACCGACCTCTTGAATGCATTCGATAAGTTCTTGGCACGTATGTATTTTGCGATTCATACAGTCCGCTTTATTTCAAGTTGATAAGAGGCAAACTGTTGCCCATCATATAGGTAGGCATCTTGCCGTCCCATTTCTGCACAGCCTCGTATTCGACGAGTTTGGGGTTGCTTTCCAGAGCCTTGGCTTTGATGCGGATAGCTTCGGCGTCGGCTTCAGCGCGGATTTTGGTCTGCTTGGCCTGTTCCTCGATCTGAATGGTCACGTTCTTGGCTTTGAGAGCCTGCTGCTCGGCCACCTGTTTCTCTTTGATGGCATTCTCGAAATCGTCGTCGAAGTCGATGTCAACAAGCTGGAACTGGATGTTGAGGAAATAGTTGCTGTCGAGCGTGCGGCGCAGCGTGTTCTCTATCTCGCGACGGACGGCATCACGGTTCTCCACAATTTCGGTGGCGGCAAAATTGCCGAAAGCCTCCTTCATGGCCGAACGGATAAACGGCACGACAACGCGGTTGTGGTAGTCGTCGCCCACGTTGCGGATAAGGTTGTTCACGTTTTCGCGCACGAGGTCGTAGTTGATGGTGTACTGCACCTCCGAAGTCTGCACATCGCGAGTGTATGAGTTTTCCTTTCCGTCGAATTTTTTCTGCTGGATGTTAACCTTTTTAACTGTCTGGATGAAAGGTATTTTAACATGCAGTCCGTCTTCGATGACGTTGGGCGAGATTTTGCCGAAGGTGCTTAGGACACCCCGCTCGGTCGACTTGATGGTGTAGAACGACGAAAACACTGTTATCAGCAGCAGTAGGCATAGCAGCGAAAGCAGTGCGATCTGTCCCAAGGACATTTCTTTGATACTCTTCATATTTTGGAATTTTGGGGTTGTGAAAAAAGTTTTATTGTTCAATCAATTTGAATCTCATGCGCCAAGTGCCGGTTTCGGCGTTCCAATCGTGCGACAGGATTTTGAAAGTGCCGATTTCCGATGTGTTGCCGACATGAGTGCCGACACACGCGCACAGGTCGTAGTCGCCGATGCGCACGAGGCGCAGCGTCGCACTGGCATCGTCGGGCAACTTGCCGAGGTCCACTTCGGGCGGCACCTCGTCGCGACTCACGAACTCGTAGCTTACGGGCAGTCCTTGACGGATAACCTCATTCACACGGCGTTCTATCTCCTCAACCTGTGCCTCAGTGGGGCAGGAGGGAAGCATGTAGTCGCATTTGCTTTTCTTGCGTTCGATGTGTGCGTTGCGCGATCGCGGGCAGCCGAACATGCGCACCATTGTCTGGTTCAGGATGTGCTCCGCCGTGTGCATCGGCGGGTACTCCTGCTTGTTGTGCTCGTTAAGAATAGGTTCTTGTTCCATACTATTATTTATTCCATTTGTTATACATCTTTTTGTAACATTCAGGGACATC
>CAMOFI010000112.1 GCA_946613135.1 uncultured Bacteroidales bacterium | reverse complement strand
TGTATTCGCAGGCATACCACGCCGTTTATAAAAATAATTATTAGAGGTGTCGTTTAGTTTATCCGACACAACAGTTTTCTAACCTTATTCCGGAATCCACAACCTGCACCGAAATGCTCCTTTCTGTCATCATACCTGTATACAACGGTTCTGACGGTTTGTCGCGATGCCTTGCATCGCTCAATCCTTTGCTCCGCTCTGCCGACGCCGAAGTGATTGTTGTCGACGACGGCTCGGACAGCACTGATGCCGACGAAACGGAAAGTATATGCTGCAAAGCGGGAGCGCATTGTCTGCATGTCGAACATCGCGGTGCTTCGTCGGCACGCAATGCCGGTATGGCCGTCGCCAAGGGCGATTTCTTATGGTTTGTCGATGCCGACGACACTGCTGTCACATCGCAGCTCGCGGCTTTGATGGCCTCCTTGTCGTCGTTGCCCGACGCTGCCGACGTGCTGCTGGCAGGCAATATGGTGGAATATGGGGAAAACAATGAGGACAATGTCCGTTTCTCGACCGACGCCCTCAGGAGGGTGTTCTTCCCTGATGTGTTGCATGCTGTGTCGCATGCTCTTGTCCGCACCGCCTTTCCGCGTGCCACAAACCATACACTGCTCTTTATTCGCCGTCGGTTGCTCATGGCAGACGGAGGATTGCACTATCCCGATGGTTGCGCCCTGCTCGAGGACACTGTGTTCGCTCTACAGGTGATGCAGAAGGCCTCCTATATCGTCGAGAACAAAACCCTGTGTGTCTATTGCCTGCACAAAACCAACAGGTCTACTACTGCTGGAGCGTGGTCGGACAGCAGGAGTGCCGGCTTTATAGATGATCTGGTCGCCTTTTTTGCTTTTCTGCACGACTATGTGGCCAAATACGACACCAACGGCACTCTCTACGACCTCTACCGATGCTACAGGTATGTCTATCTGAGGACTCTTGCAGTGAAAGGGTGTCCGTGGAACCACATAGTACAACTGCGTGATGCTGTCGAGATGGACAATCCGTACACCTTTTTCGAACGCTTGCTCTTTGTTGCACCGATACATAAATCGTTTTCGCTCTTATGCCGACTGACGAGAAACAGAAGATGACATATCAGACCCTGTCGCAGTTATTGCGGTACGGCCTCTTTGGTGGCGATTGTCCTTTGGCGACGGAGCCGCTCTCCGAAGAGGAGTGGAGCGCTCTCTTTGACGAGTCGCGACGTCAGGCTGTAACGGCATTGGCCTTTGACGCAATCCTAAAACTGCCTCGGCAACAGCGGCCGCGGCGTGGAGTGCTGTTCCATTTCATGTCAATGACGCAGACTATCGAGACCGACAATCGGCGTCGCGAACAGGCGTTGTCTGATTTCTCGGCATTCCTTTATGACAAACTGTCGCTTCCTACGGTTGTTGTCAAAGGAACTTCGCTCGCAAGCTACTATCCCGAACCTCTGCACCGCGAATGTGGCGACAATGACCTTTATACCGGTGCGGCGACACCTGCGATAGAACAACTCATAAGAGGCATGGGCCACGATGTGGACAACGAAGATGAGCGCCATGCGGCATTCCTGTTCGAAGAAACGATGTTCGAATGCCACAATCGTTTGCTCTACCATAACGACGACCCTGTGTGGACTACGGTGCCGCTATCTGGCAATTTGATGCATCTGCCGGCCGAAGAGGAGGCTTTTTTCGTTGCCAAACACATCGAACACCATGCTGTTTTCTTCAACGAGCCAATACGCTTGCGCGACCTGGTCGACTGGTGCAGGCTGCTGATGTCGGAAGGGTTCGACTATGAGCGTCTGAACCAGCTGAAAAAGGGAACCGATGTCGAGGTCTTTGCCGATTTGATGACAGCTTATTGCTATGCTCTGTTCGGCATACGTGCAGGAACGGAGACATCAGACATTAAGGGTGTATCACCTCTCCTCTTCAAACGGTTGTATATGGATTGCCCGGAGCGTCACCGTCTCGCCATTGTGCGCGTGGCGCGTCGCAGCTGGAAGTATATGCGCTATGGGCGCGAGTTCAGGAAAATCTATGGACAGTCGATGTTCCGTCGTTTCTATATTAATAATGTTATAAATGCAATAAGGAATAGGGTTGGGTAAATAAAGGTGTCGTTATCGCGTTGTCACGACATAGCAACACAATCAGATATAAAAAAAAGCAGGCTCGCGAGCCTGCTTTTTTCATTGTATGGTAAGTTGTCTTATTTCTTGACAATTTTCTGTGTAAAGGTGCCGTTCTCGGTGTTGATGCGGAACATGTAGACACCATTGCTGAGGTTGCTGATGTTGATAACACTGTTAGTGGAGTTCATGACAATACGGCCAGCCATATCCATGATTTCAACATTCTTGATGCCTTCACCCTCGACATTGACGATGCCGGTAGTGGGGTTAGGATAGATGCTGAGGTTGAGAGCTTCGGCATTGTCGAGGCCAACGAAAGGAGCATTCAGGTTGGAGGTCTGTGCAGCCTGCATGACGGCGCAAGCATTGGCATCGCTGGCGTTTCTGTCGGAAACGATGGCAATGATGCGGCAGCGCCAAGCCTTAAGATTTGCAGGCAGTGTGCCATTGACATTGTAGGTGAAGTCACCATTTGCACTGACGGTGATGGGGTCGCCCCAAACATCGGTGATGGTGCCACGTACTGCATTCATGTGCATGTAGTTTTGGATGGTCGTGGCGCTACCTGTCGAATAGTCGGTCTGTGCCATAATATTGCTGTCTTCAACAATCATAAGGGTAAGGCGAGTATTTGCACCATAAATGTTCGAAGTGAAGTGTCCGGTAACAGTGCCACCAAAAGCACGGCTTTGAGCGTTGTAAGTGATGCCGTCGACATTGAGTGTCAGGAAGCAGGGAACCTGATTAACGGTGTTAATATAGCTGATGATGGTGTTGACAGCACCCACGCTGGTTACGGGGCCGGGTTCCTCAGCAACGCCGTGGAAACGGTCGACCATCAAAGCGGGAGCGTAAGTACCGTTGTCATTATAGAAGAAGGTGTATGAGTTGTTGGCATTGCAAGTCAAACCGTCGTTGCCAAAACCTGCGTGGTGTACAGCCCAGATGGTATTGGTGCCGTTGAGGGCTTGTTTGATACGGTCGTGTCCTCCGGGGCAATAGCCGCAAGCTGCACCTGTAAACTGCTCGAGGATGCTTGTACGAGCCACGGTGGCAGAAGCGTCATAAACGGTGGTGCTGGTGCTGGCGACATTGTCTTCGGGAGTCGGATCGGTTACGTTGTTGGGGTTGGAAACGGTCATTTGAACGGTGTACTGGCCAGTTGTGCTCTCATTGAAAGGCACGTTGTGGTTGAAGGTGTAAGTTTCGCCATAAGGAACGTTGATTCCAGTGACAGAGTATACTGCGACATCTTCACCACCATTGATGCTATAGGTTACGTCAAAGCTTGTGAGGTTTTGGTTACCCTTGTTCTTGACAACACCAGAAACCTGTGCATCGGTACCGCTTGCAACGTATGTGGGGAGGCTTACGCTAAGAATCTGTAGTTCGTTTTCAGTGGGTTTCAATACTCTGAAGTTGTCTGCAAACAGAATGTTCATGTCATTCGAATTCTGAATAACAGCGATGTAGATGGTTTGACCTACAAAGTCATCAAGCGAGCCGCGGTATTCGGTGAATGTCGTTGTGGCAGCGGGGACGTTGATGATGGTGGAGGTGAAAGCATCGCGGCTGTCGCGGTTGGTGGTCGACACTTTTACCATGAAACCATCGGGATAAGCAGCTTCATAGCATGCAGCTTCAATAGCGAAAACATATCCGCTTTCGGGTATCGTGATACCATCGGTTATCAGCCAACGGTCAGCAGTACCGGCAGGGTCGAACCAAGACGCACTTGCAACAGCAGGTGCAGGATTACCAGCAGAACTTGTTGCGGTCCAAGCTGCGGTGTAGTTAGGGTTATGGGCGGTGTTGTTGTCGTTAAACATCGTCCATGAGCTTGGAATGCCGTTTGTGAAATCCTCGCTCCAAAGCGTCTGTGCATTGAGTGCAAGGCTTGTCATTGCTAAGGACAAAAATAATAATATTTTTTTCATATATTTTTCGCCTTGTTATTGACCATCAGGCTCTTCGGTTTTAAAATTGTAAAATGATTATTTTCTTTTCAGATGCAAAAATACATTTTTTTTCGAAAAACACTGATTTTAATTACCAACACAATGTTAAATTTTTTAAAATTTCAAATGCGAATGCTTGTTTTATGTGTAAAAATGAGCTTTTTCGAATGATTTATGGTTTTAAGTCCGATTTGTAACTTATTGAAAAGTTGTACTTTCTTGTTTTTTGATTATTTTTTATTGCAAATTTTTTTTCATGAGTGGAATTATTTGTGTAAATTTGCATCTCGTAATTCACAAACAATTTATTAATCAAAACTATATTATTATGAAAAAAGTGTTTAGATTATTTGCTTTGGCTTCTTTAGCCATTTGCATGACCACATTTGTTTCCTGCAAAGGTGAAGAAGAAAACGAAGGCGAGAACGGTAACGGTAACAACACCCCTACCGAAAACCCCAACAATCTGCCCACTTCTCTGAGTGAGGATTTTGCTAATGGTGTTCCTTCGGGTTGGACCAATATCGATGCCGACGGCGACAGCTATGCATGGCAAGACTGGCTCAACGACCAACAGGGTCAACAAATGCAGGGCGACGGAGTTATCATGTCTGCTTCCTACCTCAACGGCGTTGGAGCTCTGACTCCTGACAACTATTTAGTTACCCCGAAACTCTGGATTGAAGATGGTGCTAAGCTTACCTACGAAGTTGGTGCTGTCGACGCAAACTACTACCAGGATCACTATGCAGTGCTCGTAGGTACTGTTGAGAACGGTGTCTTCGTATCAAAAGGCTCCCTTGTCGACGAGGATGTTCCCAGCCCCACCACGACCACCCGTACCTTCGACCTCAGCGAGTATAAGGGTCAGGAAGTCTGCATCGCTTTCCGTCACTACAACTGCACCGACATGTATATCATGTCTATCGACAATGTCAGGATAGGAAAAGATGCCAAGGGCGGCACCACATCCTATGCTAAATTTGCCGACAATGCAATGAAGGTTAAATAAATTCTTTCCTATACGAAAAAAAGCACCGCCTCGATTG
>CAMOFI010000111.1 GCA_946613135.1 uncultured Bacteroidales bacterium | reverse complement strand
TTCTGGTTAATTCCTGGTCAATTTATGGTAATTCCTGTTCAAAGAAAAAAAATTGCCGTCAATTGCCGTTCAATTGCCGTCATTTGCCGTTCAAAGAAAAAGAATGTTGTTTTTGACCGTTTATCAAAATACTAATTTTTAATTGTTAATCAGTTACCCCTTTTCGTTCGAAGCCAAAATCCTCATCACGCATTTGCTGCAGTCGAACTCCAACCGGAATCTGTGACCGTTGTTGTGCAAGTATAATGTCTCGTTCGGATAATTCGCACCCTTTTTCGTCTTCAGGCACCATCCCAATTCATATCGCAAACAATATTTGGTCGTCATCAGCGCCTTTCCTCCATAGTCGCCGGTTTCTTCCAACCCTCTCTCTATCTCCTCCACCCCGTGTCGCCTATAGAAAGCCTCCGACTTGCCATTGACGACATTGCCCTTGTAGCTCAGTTCCCGTTCTGGATAACATCCTGCGGCATCGACACGCTTACTGCCGCCAGCTCTGAAGTGCGTCCTGCGCAGTGCAGACAGCTCCTCCAATGTATCCCTGCGCCATCCGTTCACCACCGAAGTCGGCACAAAGTAACGCCCTCCCGTTTTGTCCTCAGCAGCAACCACCCTGAATGGCGTGTCGCCTGTTTTCTTCAGCTGTTTCACGATCATCGCGCTAACTGCTTCAGCATTGCCGCTCTCCTCCATAATCTCTGTCCTTGCGGAGTGGCTCACCGACAAACCGTCTTCGTCCTCAACCCTGACGACAAAACCCCCTTCCTCCGTTTCCAACGTGATCCTGACTCCTATTTTGCGCTCAGCCGTGCGGCCGCTCAGCAGCTTCTCGAATTCGAAATCGTTGTTGCGCCACAAGCGCATGCCTTTCTCTATATTTGGCATCCTGTTGGGCTTGATTTCATTCCCTCTGACGCCATTCACCAAGAAGCCCTGCAACACCCCATCTCTGTCAAAAAAGCACAGTCCGTCGCCATTGTTGAATACCGTATCGCCGTCGACCTTTATCGTGTTGCGTCCCACTGCAGACACTTCGCCGACATACTTCCCCAATGATTTCTGTGTCGCGAACGATGCCATTTTCTGCCTCTTTTCGAGAAAATAATCGGTGTAGCCCCTGTTGAACGTCTTTTCCACGTCGGGAACAAAAAAGAATTCGCACCTCCCCGACGAGCTTCGCCCGAAAGCGTCTCCCATCATGCCGTCGAGCAGCATGCGGTAATGGGCCACGACATTCTTCACGTAGCTCATATCCTTCAGCCGACCTTCTATCTTGAACGACGTGATGCCGTTCTCTGCCATCGTAGCCACGTGGCGTGAGGCGTCGAAGTCTTTTAGCGACAGCAGGTGCCTCTCTTTCATCAGCAGCCGGCCGTCGCCGGTATACAAGTCGTACGACGAGCGGCATGGCTGCGAACAACATCCACGATTGCCGCTGCGTCCTACAAGGTATTGGCTCATATAGCACTGTCCGCTGTAGCTCACACACAAGGCTCCATGAACGAAAGCCTCCAGCTCTACGTCTACCGAGTTGCTGATTTCGCGCATCTGCTCAAGAGATGTCTCGCGAGCCAGAATGATGCGGCTGAACCCTGCGTTGCTGAGAAACTTTATCCTTTCTAACGACGCATTGTGACATTGCGTACTGGCATGCAGCTCTATAGGAGGCAGGTCGCACTCGAGCAAGCCCATGTCCTGCACTATCAGAGCATCGACTCCCATGCCATACAGCTCCCTGATCATCCTCACAGCAGGCTCTATCTCATCGTCAAAAAGTATAGTATTCACTGTGGCATAAACCTTTACGCCATACAAATGGGCATAATTCACAAGAGTCTCTATATCCGACAAAGTGTTTGTAGCCCCACTGCGTGCTCCAAAAGCAGGCGCACCCACATACAGCGCATCAGCACCATGGTTGACGGCTTCTCGTCCGAAGACAACATTCTTGGCCGGAGCCAGCAGTTCCAGTTTTCTCATCTATGTGTCAAGTATTTGTAACCAAGTCGGCTGGTTTTCATTTTTTGCCATCGTTCAAGAACGATGTTTTCCGTTGTCGCACGAAGTCCTCATTTCACCTTGCAGCGCAGCGCTTTCCTTCCACACAACTTGCCCTCCAGCAGGTCTCCTATTTCTACAGGACCCACCCCCGACGGTGTGCCAGTATATATAAGGTCGCCTGTCCGCAGCAGCATGAAGTCCGACACATACGATATCATCCTGTCGACGCTGCACAGCATCTGCGATGTGTTTCCGCTCTGCACAGTCTCGCCATTACGCATCAGCGAAAAATCCAAGTCCTGCACATTGCCGCCCAGCTCCGCCAACGGGACGAAGTCGCCCAGAACTGCCGAGCCGTCAAACCCTTTCGACAACGTCCACGGAAGGCCTTTGCTTTTAGCCTCGCTCTGCAGGTCGCGTGCCGTAAAGTCGATGCCCAGCGCGACGCTGCTGTAGTATTTGTGCGCAAAACGCTCCTCGATGCTTTTGCCGACCCTGTCTATACGCACCACGACCTCCACCTCATGCTCTATACGGCTGCTGAATTCAGGGTAGAAAAACGGCTTGCCGCCTACCAGCAAGGCACTGTCGGGCTTGAGGAAGAATGCCGGCGACAAGGCCTGCTGAGAGCCTCGCTCATAAACGGGTGCCCCCATCTCTGCCGCATGCTGGCTATAATTACGGGCTATACAGATTATTTTCACTTGGCTGGCTTTATATGTGCTATACGTATCGCGTTGACAGGATCGTTCCATATTTCAACGCCCCGAACGCCAGGAAGGAGCCCGCTGTTGGATGTGCTCTGGAAGTCGGAGCTTCCGTCGAGACGGATGAAAGTGTCGTACGACAGCATCTTTTTGCAATAGCTCTTCATCACCAACAGCACCGACGGCTGGCTTCCCAGACTGCTTTTCACGCAATAGAACACAATGGTGTTCGGCTCGCCATCCTCGACAAAGAGGCTGTCGGTGCTTGACAGGCCGACCGAGTCGACGCACGACTCGTATTTGACAACGCGGAACTTGTATTCGCCCTTGTGTTTCTTGTCGAGCTTTATTGTAAGTTTGCGGCCGATGCGGAGATCGAACTGTTCCACCGGCCCTTGGGTCAAGGCTTCTTCATCGTCGTTCATCTCAAACATCTTGGACAGGTAATTCAGACAGGGCGTCACATTGACATAAAGATTTTCGAGGTCGTGTTCGTTTTCCTCGAGCGAAAAGACATCGAACTGCTGCCCCTCGTCATACTGCAGCGACTGGCTGGTGGACTTCAAGCCGAAATAATTCATAAAATCATAAGAATGAGCCACTACGACTACATGAAACGCCGTAGCATAGTCGCTGCCGTCGCCCGAAGCCGCAATGGCGCTGATGAGCGCCACATAGCGGAAGGCGTCGTCGGCTGCCTGCTTCGAATCCATGCCGTAAACCAACGCATTGGCATAATGGCGATACATGTAGAGTCGCAAATGCATCGGCGCCTTCTCGACAGCACGGTCGAGTAGTTTCAAAGCCTTCTGTGCCTCTTTTTTGTCGACTTCCTCCTGATCGAGGATGTCGCGAGCCTGATCTTCCTCGTCGAGACGGATGTATGGATCATAGTCTTTCTGAAGCACATAGCCATAGTATAGGCAGTGTATGTCTTCTATCGTAAGCGTTGTGTCGGCCTCGGCAAAGCGCTTGAGGAGTGTCGGGTAGAAGAAATGCGACGAGGGGTCGCTGATAATCTTTCCCAGATGTTCGTAGCTGGGAACCAAAAACTCGACATAATCCGACATCGTGTCGCCAACAGCAACCGAATCTTGCTGGCTATGGACTCTCAACGGCAAAAGAAGAACGAATGCTGCCAAGAGGATTGATATACGGTGTTTCATAGTTTTCGCGTATAGGTTATCCTTCGAATTTCAGTTTCAGTGCCTGAAGCTTCTCCTGGTCTTTACGACGCTTCTCCTCGACAATGCGACGCTGCACCTGCATGACCACTTTCTTCGTAGACAACGGGAAATCGGCCTTCATCATCCAGTCATAGTAGGCCGGCTCCAAATGGAACACCTGCTCCAGGGTCTTCCCCTTATGCTTGCCGAAATTGAATATTTCGTGGTGGTTTTTGTCATATCCTATATGCCCTACCAAGTCGGCCCACTGGGCATTGCAGGTAAACTCACTCAGGGCTTCCACGTCATTCACCACAGGATAAGACTCCTTGCCGTCACGGTCAACGAACGGCACATTTTCATACCTGTCGAGCTGGGCTTTCAGCACCTCGTAGGTCGCCTTTGTGTCGGCATCTGCACTATGTGCCCCGTCAAGCTGTTTGCCACAGTAGAACTTGTATGCTGCCACGAGCGTGCGCTGCTCCATCCGGTGAAATATATTCTGCACATCGACCAACCGTCTGTTGGCGAGCGAGAAATCAATGCCGGCGCGAAGGAACTCCTCGACGAGCAACGGGACATCGAATTTGTTGGAATTATAGCCTGCCAAGTCTGAGTCGCCTATAAACTCGGCAATTTCTGCCGCCTGTTCTGCGAAGCAGCGTTCGCCCGACACCATGGCATCGGTTATATGATGCACCATCGTCGCCTCGTCAGGGATATGCATCGTCGTACCATTATCATCTACTGGACGAACCATCCGGGTCATTTCATGCTCCGTACCGTCTGGCATCACCTTCAGCAGGCATATTTGTACAATGCGGTCGTGGCCCACTTGCACCCCAGTGGTCTCAAGGTCAAAAAAAACAATTGGTTTTGATAGTTTCAGTTGCATTTAGTGTTTTATTTTAGTGTCTATTATTACTTTTAGTGTCTATTATTACCTATGTAATTAGCAAAACTTATTTGACATTCAAGATATTTCAGAAACATTCACGTTCTAAAAAACAATTTCCCGTTAATTGCTGATAATTGCTGACAATTGCTGTTCAAAGAAAAGATAATTGCTGATAATTGCTGTTTAATTGCTGACAATTGCTGTTCAAAGAAAAGATAATTGCTGATAATTGCTGTTTAATTGCTGGTAATTGCTGTTCAAAGAAAAAAGATAATTTTTGGTAATTCCTGGTCAATTTCTGATAATTCCTGTTAAAAGAAAAGATAATTGCTGATAATTGCTGTTTAATTGCTGGTAATTGCTGTTCAA
>CAMOFI010000110.1 GCA_946613135.1 uncultured Bacteroidales bacterium | reverse complement strand
CCAGCAGGACGTAGAGCCAGTGGGCGGCGATGCCGGCGCAGAGGCCTCCGATGGTATGTGCTCCGATGGCTTTGCCGATGAGTTTGCGGTAGCCGAGGCTGTCGAGCATCGCGGTGTGGGTGCTGAGGTAGCCGCTCCAGCACATGCCCATAGCGGTGAAGACGGCTATGGCGTTGCCGTTGATGATTCCTTCGGTGATGAAACGAGGCACCAAGCCAAGAGCCGCACCCACGGCGCCGAGAGCTGTGATGGGGAACGAGACCAGGGCGCCGCTGTCGAAACCGAAGAGCCAGTAGAAGATGAAATTGACTTTGTCGGCCAGCCATGTGATGACGGGGACGCCTTCGTAGGCTGCACCGGTATAGGTGCCTGTAGCGGAGTCGGGTCCGAAGGTGAGCATCATTACTATTGTAGATATGCAGAGTACGCCAGGTATGATGGCGAGGCCGATGTCCACACCGCTCTTGCCGCCGTCGAGCAGCGAGTTGAGGAAGCGCTGGAAGGTGCTGCCTTCGCTTTTGAAGGATATCACTTGTTCGTCGCCGCTTGAGTTTGGCTCGACGGGGGTGTCAAGTTCAGGGTAGCTCTTCAGAGTGAAACGTTGCATGAGGCGTGTGGAAACGATGCTTCCAACAATGGCGCCTGCAATGCCGACGAGGGCACCGCTACCGAAGCCTAATCCTGTCATGAAAGCCAGCACGACAAGGCCCATGCCGAAAGCTGTGCCGAAGTTGGTGAGCGACACTAACTGATATTTCTTGAAATAGCGCGAGAAGTTCTTGTCCTTTGCCAGCGATATGATGGCGGGGTTGTCGCTGAGGAAAGTCATGAGAGCACCAAGAGCGGCGACGCCGGGCAGGTTATAGAGAGGTTTCATCAAAGGACGCAAGATACCCTCCATGAGGCGCACGACACCGAATTCGGTAAGCAGGCGGCTGATGGCTCCCATAAGGACGCAGATGGCCATGATGTAGAACACCGTTTCCATAAGCAGATGATAGGCAGTCTGCATGAAGGTGTTGAGCATGTGCGGCAGGGTCATCTTATAGGCAAGGAACCAGAAGAAGCCGATGAAGAAAACCAAGAAGATGATAGCTTCAAAACTTCTTTTGTGAGTGAACTTGAGCGGTCGTTTGATGCGTCGTTCTATTCGTAGAAACATAGCTTCGACCGAACGTGCGTAGGATGTCGTTTTTTTGCGTTCCATTGATTTGTTTTGTGTTGATATGTTAGATGTTAGTGTTGTCTGGTTGGCTTACGTGATGCTGGCAGTAGCGTTTACAAGCCACGTTCCATGAACATGCGGTGAATGTTCATGTGCCATGTGATGCCGATGTTGGCGGTGATCTGGTCGGTGAAAGACTGTTGGTTCCCGTTGATGTCTTCTACACGATAGTCGTTGTATGACAATACACCGTGCAGGCGAACATCCTTGCAGAACGAAGGGTTGTATTCAAAGCCGATGCCGTATTTGGCAATGCGGCTACCCGAAGCAATCAGACAGTCGAGGGCTACGGGGTTGACGAAGTCGACTTCTGACAGGTTCTGCTCGTAGGATGCTTTGCCGTAGATGTTGAAATCGTTGGTGAGGTGGAAGTTGAAGCATGCTATGGCGGCATAGTTCTTGCCCCAGTCGTCGGTGGCAAGGGCGTGGTGGATCAGGTCAAGATACAGATCCCAGCGGTCGTAGATGAGCTTGTTGCCCAAGGCGATGTAATTCATGAACTTGTGGTCTGGACGTTCAAACATGTTAACAGAGTAAAGCGTGTTGAAGTGTCCTAACTTGCCCGACCAGAAGAGGCTGTAGCTCAGAAGTCCGCTGCGCCATTCCTGTCCGGGAGCGAAGCCGAGGGCGGCGCCATAGTGGACGTAAGGAGAGTTGGCCACCTGTGCGAGAAGCATGTGGTTGCCGTCGTTGCTTTTGAAGGCAGCGGCACCGCCCAGCTGGAAGCAGTAGAAATTGTCCCAGTAGTTGGTGCTGAACAGCACGTCGATGGGTGCCGCGTCGTATTCGAAACCGCCCACGGCCAAAGCGTCCTTGCCCAGGCGGAACATCCAGTTTTTGTTGGGATGGTAGGTGAGGTAGAGGAAATCGGTGTTGTCGAAGAACGACACCGAACCTTCTTGAGCTATGATTCGCTGGCGGAAGAAATAGCTGAACTTGTCGTTGAGGTCGCCACCGACGATGAAGTTGAAGTACTTGCCATGGAATCCGAAGGGATTGCTGATGACGTCGTCCTGATTGACGTGATGGTAGTCGAAATCGGCTCTTGCCTCAAGTCTTATCTGTGAAAAAACAGGAGAGAAGACCACTTGTGTGTTGGCACGAAAAGCAGGAAGTAGAGCTGCCGCCAACGTTAGGATGCTGAATAGTTGTTTTGTTTTCAAACCTTTATTGTTTTTTTTTGTTCGTTAATTTTTTTTGCAAAAATACACAAAAGTTTATAAGTTTTCCTAAAGAGAAATCTAAATATCTACAGAAATAAAAAAAATGTTATTTTTGCAATCAGATTAAAAATTTATTGTTATGCGTAAAAATAATACATTCAAAGCATTATGTGTACTGGCGGTTTTTGTTTTCGCCGGTTTTGGTGCTAAAGCACAGCTGACTCACCTTGAGCAGTCTCTCTATCTCAATTTCAACCTTCCTACAGCACAGTTCAACGATGATATCGTTGCCAATGCATTAACGGAGCAGATCCCTATGACCCGTTTCAATGCCGGCAAGGGCGCCGGTTTCGGATTCGGCCTTGGCTACAGGGCTTCCTATCGTTTTGACGTAGGTTTTGGCGAAGTGTCTCCTTATATCCACGCTGATATCCAGTGGAACCGTGTAAAGGGCGACATCCGCGACGAGTATATGAATGCCGGCGACGGCAAGGCCCCCAACTATTTCAATATCCCCATCTATCTCGGTGTCAACTATCGCTACCAGCTTACAGACATCTTCACACCCTTTGCTGAATTTGGCATCGGTCCTGACATCTTTATGATTACCAAGGAGACGGGTTCGCTGAATATCGCTGCCGATCCTCTTACTGGAGCCGCTGCCCATACGTATGATTTCAAGATGCGCTATCAGACGACCACCAATGTGGCTTTCCAGCTCGGTTTGGGTTGCTATTTCGGTCCTCACGTCAGCGCCAGCCTGCACTACAATGGCTATGGCAAACACGCCATCAAATACCACAAAGGCGACGAGCCTACTGAACTCGCACTTGCCCTTGCCGAAACTTCCAACGACGGAAAAACGCAGACCCGCAGCATCGGAATGCTCTCGCTGCGCATCGGTTTCCACTTCTGATCGTAGTTCTTCGGACCTCATTGCTGGTCTGATAAATAACAAAAAGGGTGCCCTTGATTCGTTAAGGGCACCCTCTCTTTTTTGTTTGCGCAACTGTCAGTTCACCACCAGTTTCTTCGCCACGTTGCCGGCAGGGGTGTGGACTATGACGATGTACATTCCGCTGGGCCAGTCGGCGATGTCGATGGTTGCCGATGCGCCAGAGGCTTTGGTGTCGAGCACCTTGTTGCCTCGCAGGTCGTAGGCTTCCAGGGCTGTCAGCTGGAACGAGGAGTAGACCGTTGCAAAGGTCGAAGCCGGGTTGGGGATGATGTTTGTCAGCAGGCTTAGGGTCGAGGTGACCGAGCTGGGGTCGCCGCCGCCACCGCTGGTGGTGTCGCAGAGGTAAATGTCAACTGGCTCGCTCCATTGGCTGTAGCAGATGCTGTCGTGATTGCACACGGCGCGGACGTATGCCGTATAGTGCGTGCAGGTGTCCAGCCCGTCAATCCGTCCCACCTGTATCGGGCAGTTCACGATGGTGCCGTCGTCAGGCTCCGTGCCCTGCGGACCGTAGCTGATCTGCCACGTGTTATGGTCGGGGTGCGTGTTCCACAGCAGGATGACCTGGCCTTCGCTTTGGTTGGCCACCCGCGGCGACTCCACCGGCGGGCATTCGTAGGGCGGAATGATGTACGACGAGTCGATGACAACAATGGGGAACTGGAGCATAAACAGTCGGCTCGGTGTCCAATGCCAGTTCTTGTCTAATGTGTCGCCGTAGGTGCTCGAATTAGGGTCCGTATCTTTCGTCAGGTGCCGATATTTATGCAGTTGGAATGGGGTATATTCGCAGGGGTTACTACAATTATTTCTGTATTTAAACCAACCGATACTATATCCACTCATATACCACCAATGGGCTGTAGGAAGTTCAGGATGGAATTCCAAACAGAGGCTTTCTGTGGTATAACCAACATAAAAAGAATCATATACGGTGACAGGCTTGTCGAAATAGTACTCCCTTATCGGGTACAAGAAATTTTCGTTCTGCGCAGGGTGCTCACAGCAGAAAAATTCATCGCGATTATTTTCATTCAGTCCGTGAGGAACCCCCCTTAACTTAATATCCATATATCTTACAGGTGTGCTGTAACTGTACGGGACTTCCTTCAGCAAGACGAAATCATTCTCATTGGCTTCATAAAGACGGACATATTCTTGCCACGAAGGATTTTCACCATAGTCACCGCCAAAGGAACTATTTGGCGCACAGGAGGTTGCTATGCCTATAATGTTTAGAGGTGTTTCTGTATAGCAGTATTGCAGAATTTCGCCACAGGGGAAATACATAAAATTTTGAGGCTCTGATTCGCTTACGCTGGCTCCAGTCAGTCTATGGTTAGTGTCCGCCAACCAACTGTCGCTCCACCATTGGTAAAAGTATATCGGCGACCGGCCAACTATCGTGTCGCCAGTCCTGTAATAGTACGGACTTTGGGCTTTTACGAAGCCATTCATTGCCAATGCAGTAAGAATAAGGAAAATAATTCTTTTCATATTGGTTTACAGTATTTTATTGTTTGTTGGCTTTCTTTATTTACTTTGCAAATATATATATTTTTTTACATACAAATGATTTTTTAAAAATTTTTTTTCCTCTCTCGAAGTTGGTATTTATAGCCGGTTTTTCTATCCTTATTTTTCTCTTGTTCTGATGTCTACGCAATTTGCCGAGTGCTTTCGGAGCATCGGCAACGACAATATACCCCCACTTCCTCGCACTGGGTCGTTGGTGCGAGTGGGCGTTGCCAATGGTGTGAATGTGGCACGGAAGCACTCTAATCCTCTTCCTCTTTCATATACTCGCGGGCATAGGCCACATAGTGGGCGGCATTGTCGGTTGGCAGAGCAGGCTTCAGGTATCTGGCCGGTACGCCGCCCCATATCTCGCAGGGCGGTATTTTGGTACCTTGCAGCACCAGCGCGCCGGCGGCGACGATGGC
>CAMOFI010000109.1 GCA_946613135.1 uncultured Bacteroidales bacterium | reverse complement strand
CCGTTGATGATACGGCTGAAATACTGGTCGATAAGTGTGCGCTGCATGTTGATGTCGCGGAAAAGGATGCCATAGAGAGCATCGTTGAGCATGACATCAAGGCCTTCAAGGGCTCCCATGGCAGCGATTTCGGGCATGCACAATCCAGAACAATAGTTGCAAAGGCGAATATAGCGGCCCACTTCCTCGCCCACTTCGTCAAGAGCCTTGCGCATGATGCGGAAGTTTTCCTGAGTTGCGAAAGTACCGCCAAAACCTTCTGTTGTGGCACCATAGGGCACATAGTCGAGAAGACTCTGGCCTGTAGTGCGGATTACGGCAATGATATCGGCACCCTGACGGGCTCCTGCCTGAGCCTGGACCACATCTTCGTATATGTTGCCTGTTGCGACAATGATGTACAGGTACGGCTTGCTGCCCTCGCCAATGGTGTTGATATAATTCTCGCGGCGGAGACGGTTGTTTCGGACACGCGTCACATTCTCATCGACATAAGGCTGGATGGCTTTTGCCGTTTCTTCAACGCTGTGCATCGGCAGCTGAGTCATGTCGAGTTTGCCGGCAACTATAGCTTCGGCAATCTGTTGAGGCGTCTTGCCCGTTTCGATTATGGTATTGCCGATGTAGTATGCCACGCCCTGTCCCAGAATGCCTTTCGACTTGAGTTCGTCGACAACGACATTGGGAAGCGGAACTTCATTCTCATCGATGCCATCAATGCCTAACAGACGGCATATTGTACGCTCTACAGCCACGGTAGTGTAGTTGCCGACAAAGTCCTGTACCTGGTTGGCAATTTTGCGCGCTACGCTCCTGGCATGCTCTACTTTTTCAAAATCGAGACCTATTTTACTTTTTTGCATAGAAAATAATATAATAATATTTCACTCATTATCATGTAGTAACGCACCCCACGCCTTCGGTTTATCCGACAGGCTATGGTGCACGAAACAACTTGCAAAGTTAATGATTTTTTGGGAATAAGAGGTTTTTTTGAGAAATAAAAACTCAAAGAAATGCACACATACTTCGTAACCAATTATATATCAACACACAGAAACAAGAATAAAGGAATGGTTTTCTGTAAAGGGTCTGACAGGTGTGCCGATGTCACATAAAGCCGGTCAGCAACCTCGCAGATCTGGCAATATCATTTTCTTGATGTCGGTTTTGCTTTGGCCGACGAAGACTTGGTCTGAGCTGGTTTCGAACGTGTTGCTTGGGGTTTGGTGGACTGTGTTTTTGCCGGTTTAGGTTTTGATGGTTGGGCTTGGCTCTTGCTGGCAGTTTTTTTCACCTGTTCGACCGCGGGCTTCTCTGTTTCCACAGTGTCTTTTTCAGGTATTTTTATCGCCTTGACGGTGTATTTCTTGTTCAGTCGCGAGAAATCGACAAAACCAGCAATTCCCTTCTGTTTGCCATGCTGCGTATACTGCCATACAGTGTAGGCCATCCTGGGCTCTCGCTTGTAGTTGGCAATGAAATAATGATACTTCTTGTACTTTGCCGTGGCAAAATGAGTATTGTACAGGTTTTCGCTTGTATATATCATCGGTTTCACGCCATACTCTTTCTCCATAAGTTCCAAGAGCTTGTCGACCCGTTTCATATACAATTTCTGGCAGTGGACAGCCTCGATATCAAGAACCGGCACAAGATCTTGCTCGGTCTTGCCGACAGTTTTCTTGAAGTTGGCGAATTGCTGATATGCCGTGGTGCGGCTGCTATACACATGATAACTGCCCACCAAGAGTCCTGCTTCGCGGGCTTTCTTCATGTTGTATTTGTACATCTTGTCGGATATGCTCGCCCCCTCGGTGGCTTTCACATACACAAATTCTATACTGGTATTTTTGGCTACACGGCTCCAATTGATGCTGTCCTGATAATGAGAAACGTCCACCCCTTTCTGCGCAAACGCTGACAAAGGGATGAATAAAATGGCGAGCAGATATTTAAACACATTCCTCATCAACCTGCTAAACGCAGATAATAGATGTTTATTGTGTCAGGGTCTATGTTTTTGAAAAAGATGTCCGAAAAGACAGAGCAGACGATCCCTACATCACTATTTCCGTACCTGACGAGTCGTACAATTTGAACTCCAACAAATTGAACGATTCGACAGGTTTGACGCTCAGACGTATTTTATACTTCCACTGCCATTGGCGGACAAGCGACCACATTCCTTTTGTAAGGTATGCTTCGATATAAGGATGCGTGGCGACTGTAACCTTCTTAGTCTGGTGCGAGTCGCTGATATAGCGAATATTAGATTCTATCTCATCGATAACGACAAGACTCGACTTGATTGTACCCGTACCATCGCAAAAAGGACATTTTTCCTGCACATCGACCTCTATAGCGGGACGCACTCTCTGACGGGTGATCTGCATAAGTCCGAACTTGCTGAGTGGCAGAATTGTATGTCGGGCCTTGTCTTTTTTCATCTCCTCCGACATAACCTCGAAGAGCTGGCGACGGTGATCCGCCTTCTGCATGTCGACAAAGTCAACTATAACGATGCCGCCCATGTCGCGAAGACGAAGTTGCCGTGCAATCTCTTTAGCCGACTCTATATTGACTTGCAAAGCAGTATCTTCCTGCCCTGTACCCGCCTTTATGTGATTGCCGCTATTGACGTCGATCACATGCATTGCCTCGGTATGCTCTATATAGAGATAAATACCCGACCGGATTGTCACTATACGGCCAAAGGCCCGGCGAATATCACGCTGCACACCAAACTGTTCGAAGATTGGTGTCTCCATTTTATAGTGTTTGACGATATCGACCTTGTCAGGGGCGATTGTCTTTATATAGTTACGTATTTCGTCACACAGATCCTCGTTGTCGCAGTATATAGTATTGAAATCGTCGGTAAGCAGGTCTCTCAGTATCGTTGATGTGGTACTCATCTCCGACTCTATCATCTGTGGACAATTGGCCGTTTTGAGTTTCAGGGTGATACGATCCCATTTTTCCATTAGCGTTTTGAGGTCTGCATCGAGTTCGGCCACCGACTTGCCCTCGGCCACAGTACGCACAATGATGCCAAAGTTTTCAGGCCTGATGCTCTGAATCAGTCTACGCAAACGGTTCCGCTCCTCGTTGCTTTTTATTTTTTGCGAGATAGAGACCTTGTTGGAGAAAGGAGTAAGTACAAGATAATGCCCGGCAAAAGATATGTCGCCCGACAGCTTGGGGCCTTTAGTAGATATAGGTTCTTTGGCAATTTGGGCAAGGAGGTACTGACCCACTTTGAGCACGTTCGACAAATTGCCGTTTTTCTCGAAAACCGGCTCGATTTTGAATTTGTCGAGTTTGCGTACCGACTGGTCGCCATTCATAGCCTGCCGCATATATTTCTCGAGCGAATTATACGACGGGCCAAGGTCTATGTAGTGCAGAAAACCATCCTTATCGTCGTTTATATCGATAAAAGCGGCGTTGAGACCAGGCATTATTTTTCTCACCCTTCCCAAAACGATGTCTCCAACAGTAAAACGGTTGTTCTTTTTTTCTTTATGCAGCTCCACAAGCTGTTTGTCTTCCAGAAGAGCTATCTGGACTTCGTCGGTGGTGGCTGCTATGATGAGTTCTTTGTCCATAAATATACATATACACGATGCCGTTGGTATCTCACAAAAAACAAAAACAAATCACACAACAAAGTCCTTAGGACGTTGTGTAATTTGTTTTGGTTTTAGTTAGATGTGATGTCGTAAGAAAAAATCAGCCTATAGCTTATTTCTTCTTATGTCTGTTCTTGCGCAAACGTTTTTTGCGTTTGTGCGTTGACATTTTATGTCTCTTGTGTTTTTTACCGTTTGGCATAATGATTAAAATTTAAAAGTTATTTCGTATTGTTTTTTACTTCATTCATAAACGATTTGGCTGGCTTGAAAGCCGGGATATTATGAGCCGGAATAATAACTGTGGTGTTCTTTGAAATGTTGCGACCGGTCTTTTCAGCTCTTTTTCTGACGATAAAACTGCCGAATCCACGGAGATACACGTTCTCCCCTTCTGTCAAAGAGTCCTTGATGACACCCATAAGCTCTTCAACGATTGTCATAACTGCGATTTTTTCAATGCCAGTCTTTTTGGCAATCTCGCTAACTACTTCAGCCTTAATCATTTCTACAAACTTTTATTATTATTATTACTCAAATTCGAAATGCAAAAATACTAAAAAGAATTGAATGACAAAGCATTTTTTCAAAATAATGCACACTAAACAGCGATTATTATTTACAAAATACTACAATTCAATACTATACATTTATCAATTATCAGACTTTGGGCTTTCTTTTTTACCAAGAGCCACAAATTGACAGAAAACGAACACAGCCACAACCAATCCCAGAACAACCACATACCACGGCAGACCGAACGATTCGGCCTGTTCCATTTCTATCACGCCAACATGGGCCAACCTGTACAGGACAACGACCGTCAGGTTGTTGCAAAAATGTGCGAACATATTAATCCAGATTGATCCACCGTAATAAAAGAGGTAGCCCAAAACAGCTCCCAGCACAAATCTCGGCAGGAAGGCAAAGACCTCTCCATGCAGAAGTGAGAAGATTGCTGCCGTGACAAGAACTGCAGCATGGTGGCTGCGCAGCATCCGGCACAGTGTCTGCTGCAATGCACCCCTGAAAAAGAGTTCTTCGCATACAGCCGGTACAAGAGCCAGCGAGACAACATTGGAGACAAACGCTCCTGCCCCGTCGCGAAGCAAGTATTTCTCGACCAGTTTCTGCGACTGTTCCCCATACATCCTGAGTTGTTCCTCAAGGGCACTGAATCGGCTTGGCAGATGCCATGCGTCGTTGACTTGGGTCAGCCAGTCCACAAAAGGGGTCATGGAGACAAGTAGCGCCAAAGCAAGCAGCAGTTTCGGCACTATACGGCGCGTAGACACGACTCCGAGCGAAGCGAAAGGCTTGCCACAGAACAACATCGCGAAGACGATTGCCGAAAGGGCAAACATGATGATTTGGCTCACATCGTTTAGCGCCGGAGAATTGATGTCGGCACCCATATACATCACCGCCACAGTACACCCCGAAGCGATAATAAAGAATATTATGAAAATAAGCCAAAGGGATAGAAACTGTCCCCCCGGCCTTGTCGACTCAAAAAACTCTTTCATAAGGTTTAATGATAAAATTCGAGAAAATCCTTTTCAGAGAAAAGCAGTCAGGATTCTGTTTCGTCCTTGCATAATCTCTGCAGATTGTTCCATTCTGATCTTTGTGACCCCGGCGGGATTCAAACCCACGACTTTCGGAACCGGAATCCGACGTT
>CAMOFI010000108.1 GCA_946613135.1 uncultured Bacteroidales bacterium | reverse complement strand
TTTCTGCGTGCTCTTGAAGCAACAGCATTGACTGATCTTGGCATAGTTTTTTAATTTTTTTTCATTTCAGCGGCGGACATCCGGATTTCCGTTGTTTTTTGACGGACGCCGGTTGGTCGTTTTTGTTGAACTTCCTTTCGGCATAGCGTCAAATGCAATCAGACAATCTTGCGGTTCCGCTCTTTTGTGCTGTAAATAATGGTTAATTACTCCTTGCGTGACAATGTGGGGACTCACGTCCCGCGTCAGGCATAAAATGATTACATACCGCTCGAGAGGATCATACGTTTGACGCGCTTCTCGTCGTCACGGCTCACGAGAGTGGTGTGGTCGAGGTTGCGTTTCTGCGTAGTTTCCTTCTTAGTCAGGATATGACTGTGATAGGCATGTTTTCTCTTGATTTTGCCAGTGCCGGTGAAAGCGAAACGCTTTTTGGCACTTGATTTAGATTTTAATTTAGGCATTACTTTACTGCTTTTTTGTTAACGACGTTTACGTTTCTTCGGGCGAAGGCCTTTAGCGAATGGCTTCTTGTCGGCCTCAGCCGGACGAAACGCTTGAAAACTTATATAAAGATAGAAATATGTGTCTATTTTTTGGGTGCTATGAGCATCAGCATACGTTTGCCTTCGAGTTTGGGCATCTGTTCAGGTTTGCCGTATTCGAGGAGAGCCTCGGCGAACTTGAGCAACTGAGCCTCGCCTTGTTCCTTGTAAAGGATTGAGCGTCCTTTGAAGAATATATCGACCTTGACCTTGTTGCCTTCTTTGAGGAAACGGATGGCGTGGTTGAGTTTGAACTCGAAATCGTGGTCGTCAGTTTGCGGGCTTAGCCTAATCTCTTTGATAACCACCTTGCTCGACTTGGCCTTCATCTCCTTTTGTTTTTTCTTGAGTTCGTAGGCAAACTTCTGGTAGTCGATGACTTTGCAGACCGGCGGTTGGGCGTTGGGCGAGATTTCGACAAGGTCGAGACCTTGGTCGTAGGCCATACGCAGGGCGTCGCGGATGTCCATAATGGTTGGTTCCATACCTTCGCCCACGACGCGTACTACAGGGGCCGTGATGCGATCGTTGATACGATGGTCAGGTTCTTTCTTGACGGGACCGCGGTTAGGGCCGCGATTTGGTTGAGGTTTTAATGGTGCTGCCAAATTTGAAAAGAATTGAAAATTGAAAACTGTTAATTAAAAGGTTTATACAAGATATAATATTACTTATCAATCATCACTTTGGCGATTTCATCGTTGATGAGTGCCGCGAAGGCTTCTGGAGTCATGCTGCCGAGGTCGCCGGCACCTTGGCGACGTACGGAGATGGTGCCTTCTGAGACTTCTTTCTCGCCGAGGATGAGCATGAACGGGTATTTACCCAGTTCTGCGTCGCGTATTTTGCGTCCGATTTTCTCGCTACGCTCGTCGATGGAGCCGCGGAGGTCCATATCTTCAAGACATGCGAGCATACGTTGGGCATCGTCGACATATTTCTCGCTGACGGGCAGAATGATGAACTGCTCGGGAGTGAGCCAAAGCGGGAATTTGCCGCCTGTATGTTCAATGAGCACAGCACAGAAACGTTCCATCGAGCCGAATGGTGCGCGGTGGATCATGACCGGGCGGTGTTTCTGGTTGTCGCTGCCGATGTATTCGAGTTCGAAACGTTCGGGCAGGTTGTAGTCGACCTGGATGGTGCCGAGCTGCCAACGGCGTCCGATGGCGTCTTTGACCATGAAGTCGAGTTTGGGGCCATAGAATGCAGCCTCACCATATTCCACCTTGACAGGGAGGTTTTTCTCCTTGCAGGCTTCGACGATAGCGGCTTCGGCCTTTGCCCAGTTCTCGTCGCTACCGACATATTTGGTTTTGTCGTTGGGGTCGCGGAGCGATATCTGAGCCTCGAAATTGTCGAAACTGAGAGCCTTGAAAATGATCTCGATGATTTCCATCACCTTTATAAACTCGTCCTTTACCTGGTCGGGACGGCAGAAGATATGAGCATCGTCCTGCGTAAAGGAGCGCACACGGGTAAGACCATGCAGCTCGCCGCTCTGTTCGTAGCGATAGACTGTGCCAAACTCTGCAATACGGAGCGGGAGGTCCTTATAGGAATGTGGCTCGTTCTTGAAGATCATGCAGTGGTGAGGACAGTTCATAGGTTTGAGCAGGTATTCCTCGCCCTCTTCTGGCGTTGTGATGGGGCGGAAACTGTCGGCGCCGTAGTGGTCCCAATGGCCGGAGGTGACGTAAAGCTGTTTTCCGCCGATATGTGGAGTCATGACTTGCTTGTAGCCATAACGTTTCTGGATCTTGGAGAGGAATGCCTGGAGGCGCAAACGCAAGTCAGTACCCTTTGGCAACCAGATGGGAAGACCTTTTCCGACGGTGTCGCTGAACATGAAGAGACCCAGTTCCTTGCCGAGCTTGCGGTGGTCGCGTTTCTTGGCTTCTTCAAGCATGAGCAGGTATTCGTCGAGCTCTTTCTTTTTAGGGAACGAGATGGCGTAGACACGCGTAAGCTGCGGGCGGTGTTCGTCGCCGCGCCAATATGCACCGGCGAGGTTGATGAGCTTGATGGCCTTGATGGGGCTGAAGTCGACGAGGTGTGGTCCACGGCAGAGGTCGGTGAACGAGCCGCTGTCATAGAAGCTGATTTCGCCATCGTTCAGTTCGCTGATACGTTCCAGCTTGTATTCGTCGCCTTTCTTGGTGAAGAAGTCGATAGCCTCGGCCTTCGACACTTCGCGACGTGTGATGGGTGTCTTGGCTTGTACCAGTTCCATCATTTTCTTCTCGATTTTGGGGAAGTCCTCGCTCGAGATCTCGTATTTGCCGAAATCTATGTCGTAGTAGAAACCATTCTCGATGGCAGGGCCGAAGCCAAACTTGATGCCCGGGTAGAGCTGTTCGAGAGCTGTTGCCAGGAGGTGGGCCGAGGTGTGCCAGAAAGTCTCCTTGCCTTCTGCATCGTTCCATGTGAGGAGCTGTACGGTTGAATCCTCGTTGATAGGGCGATAGAGTTCTACTACCTTGTCGTTCACTTTGGCCGACAGGACATTGCGTGCGAGACCCTCGCTGATGCTTTTGGCCACATCGAGGGAAGTCACGCCTTTTTCGTATTGGCGGACGGAGCCGTCGGGGAAGGTTATATTTATCATTTTTTCAGACATTCTATTCTATTACAATAGTATTTCAGACTATTATTATTTATTCATAACAAACACGTACAAAAGAAGATACAACAAAAAACAATCCCCTTTCGCACACATTTGCAAATTGCAAAGATACAAAATATATTTGAAATACAAATTTTTATTGGATGCGACTATTTGTTTTGTGGAATCATAAGACGTACACGGTCATATTTTCCATTGAAGACGTAGTGTGGTTTTTCCACATGTGGCACGCACAGTACGTTTTCGTCTGGTATCACGGCAAAGGTCATTGGTTGCGCGATGCTGTCGGCCACGATGCAGAGTGACGATTTGCCGTTGATTGCGGGAACCGGGACCAACTTGCCGTTGTCCAAACAGTATGCCGCTATCATGCTGAAGTGAAGTGCAAAAAAATCGACGATGTTGTTGTTGAGAGAATCCTGATCTTCAATCGGACTTGGATGAGTGTCTTCGATGTGCGACTCGATGAGATAGCAGGTCTTGTCGCCGAAGTAAGCGCTGTGGATTTTGAAATCACAAAAGACACCGAAATTAAAAGATCTGCCATTGTCCGATAAGACGCTGTTACCGTAGGGCCGTGAGAAGTCGTTGAGCAGGCATAGCTTGTCGTTGTAGTCGTACACGACGGTGATATCGTTTAATGAGCAATCATGACAGTGGTTGTCCATGGCATAGATATTATTGTAGAGCTGAATCTGCCCATCGTCCGAGCATGCACATTCTGCATAAAAAGGCAGGCTAAGATTGTACATGTAGTAATGGACTTCTTTCAGAATTTCGTACAAAAAGGCGTTTTTTTTGTTTGGCCCAAAATCGTACTTATCATCTTCATTGCTTTTTTCGTACATGGCACTTTCCTGCTCATCGGCAAAGAAGGTTGAGGCTGTGTCGGGCAGAGCGGAGGCATAGAAACGCACAGTGTCTTTTGAGCCGTTACGAAGATAGCACAGTTCGAGAAGGCCATCAAACCAAGATTCGATGTTATTGTTTGGGAAGAAATATTTCCCATTGATGTTTCCGTCCACATATTCATCCATTTTTAAAACCGTATCAGAGCCTTCAGCATAGTCCATGCCAGGTTTCAGCACGATTCCGTCCGTGGGTCCCATACTGTCTATTACGCCCAATGGTCCATAGACAGCCTTCCATCCGTATTGTGTCTTGATGATGATCAGCGGCAGGCATTGGGAAGGGTTTTCAGGGATACAGAAAATGGCGTGGAAGTCATCCAAAAATTCGCAGTCCACGGCGCTTTCATACTCATATTCTTGTTGTTGTTTGCATGATATAACCGTTAATGTAACCAGCAATAAAAGGACATACTTTTTCATATTATTTTTTTGGAAAAGGATTCTACTTCAACTGCCAACCGATAGTTTTTTTTTACGTGATGTGGCGGCGATGCCGATGAGGTCAGGGATGGTAGTGGCAATGTGCTTCGACAGAGCGCGAGTCGCCGTTTGAGGGGCTGATAGAGACGTAAGACTTTCCGTCTTCGGGGCTGAAGACAGTCACTATGATGTCGAGAGCCTTGCTGTGGAAGTCGTAATATTCGACCAGCAAAGTTCCTTCGATGTGCTGAGTTCCTTCGAGGACTACGGAGGGTTTGTCGGAAGGTTTTGCTCCCTTGGTGTAGAGAGAGATTCTGAAGCGGCCGCCTTCGGTCTCGAAGTCTTTATCGAGCGTACTTGCGTCGAGGCGGGCAAAGGAATAGACAGAGTCGTCGAGGCGGTAGCAGTCGTATATTTGCCAATTTCCGCGCAGCGAAGGATGGACGGTAGCCATATCTTTCTTATAGAGATAATCGAGATAGCGCTCTTCGAGAGGCGACATGTAGTTGACATCGAGGCGGGGGTCGGAGTCCCAGATCTCGCCGTCAAGGATCATCCATCCGCGCCAGCCGACACATTCCCACGAGTTGGAGTCGAGCGAGGAGAGCTGTTGGCGGAATTCCGTGGGGAAAAGGGTGTCGAAATAGGCAATCATCTGTTCGGGACCTTCGATATCGCGAAGGGGGTAAGTCCTGCCCAGCGGATAGCACACAAGGTCGGCAAAGAGAGCCTTGTCGCCTCTGACTATGGCGTCGAGAACCAGTTGGTGGTACTGTCCAACAGTCAGGGAGTCGAAGCCACTGTATGCCGGTCTATCAAACCCGTCGTCCGGGTCTTGGAGAGCGGTGTCGACATCTATCGTGTCGAC
>CAMOFI010000107.1 GCA_946613135.1 uncultured Bacteroidales bacterium | reverse complement strand
TCAAAGAGGTGCGCCTGCAGACCCTCGACGACCTCACCAAAGCCATCGGCCCCGCAAAGGCAAAGCTGGTGTGGGAGTATTTCAAAGGGTGAGACTTAGTTTTCTGGTATTTGTGCAATATATATTTCATTGACACGTTAATTGAATTGTGAAAAACCTGCGCCACATAGCACCATACGTATTGATAGCGGCCTATTTGCCGCTGCTTGCGGCGTTGTCGTTCCACACGCATAGCGAGCCGCACTCGACCGCAACCGAATGCGCCGAATGTGCCCACCATATCCATCACCGGGCGCACCTGAATGAGGCCGTTGCCATGGCCCACAGCTGCATCTATTGCCAGCTGACTTCGTCGTCCTACTACAACTCCGAGCCGGCCACGTTGCCTTCTTTTGACGAGGTTGCAGTGACAGTAGCCAACCCTGTTGTGTCGGCCATTGTGATGCCACAGTGCCGTGTGGAGAATCGCAGGGCTCCTCCGTTGCAATAATTTACTATACTATTTTTTTCGAACATCGTTTTATTCGACCCACATTGCCATATTATTGGGAGTGTGATATTTATGTATATTAAATTATTGTTGAAAATGAAAAAAGCATTTCTTCTTATACTTACGTTGTTCCCTATCATTCTTTTTGCCCAGCAGGGAACAGACGCCAATATCGTTGGGCATATAATAGATTCAAAAACAGGCGAACACGTACCATACGTAAGCGTATACCTCAAAGGCACCACCATCGGTGCCGTCAGCGACCAGTCGGGCCATTTCCATATCGCCAACTGTCCTGTCGGCGAATACAC
Organism: uncultured Bacteroidales bacterium; assembly: GCA_946613135.1. Classification (GTDB taxonomy): domain Bacteria; phylum Bacteroidota; class Bacteroidia; order Bacteroidales; family P3; genus Colimorpha. The sequence goes on along the minus strand of CAMOFI010000107.1, from coordinate 4,641 downwards.
TTTGCTGGTGCATCTTGTCGGCTACAGGCAGAAAGAGCTGCCCATTATCCTTGAGCGTAACAAAACCCTCGAGCTCAATATCCGCATCGAGCCCGACGCCGTAGCCCTTCAGCAGGTGGTGGTAACAGCCACACAGCATGCCGTAAGCCGTATGGAAACCCCTTCGGTAGTTGGCGTGGCCAGCAGTAGCCAACTCGAGGCTGCCAGTGCCGTCAACCTCGGCGACGGACTCAGGTACCAGACGGGTGTGTGTGTCGAAAACACATGTCAGAACTGTGGAGCTTTCGATGTGCGCCTCAATGGCTTAGGTGGAGCCTACTCGCAGGTGCTCATCGACAGTCGTCCTGTCAACAGCGCCCTTGCCAGCCTCTACCTGCTTGAACAGCTGCCCTCGGCAATGATCGACCAGATAGAAGTGATGCGCGGCGGCGGCTCGGCACTCTACGGCAGCAATGCCATAGCCGGTGTCATCAATGTCATCACCAAGGAACCCGTGCGCAACGGCGCCTCGGTAGGCAACACCACAAGCTTAGTGGGCGGCAGTAGTATTGACTGGAGCAACTCGTTCAACGCCAGCGTTGTCAGCGACAACCACAAGGCCGGTCTCTACATCTTTGGCCACAACCGTCAGCGCAGCCCCTACGATGCCAACGGCGACGGCTACTCCGAGTTGGGTAAACTCAAGGCCCGCATGGTAGGCTTCAGCGGCTACCTGCGCACGGGTGTCTATTCGAAGCTGAATCTCGAATATCACAATATCAACGATTTCCGTCGTGGCGGCAATCGTTTCGACCTTCCCCCTTCGCAAGCCAACATCAGCGAGGGCGGCGAACACGACATTCACAGTGCCCAGCTGAAATGGGACTGGTTTTCGGCCGACGGCAACAGTCACGCAAGTGTCTTTGCATCAACTCAATATGTCGACCGGCAGAGCTACTACGGACATCGCGAGGAGGGCGACCCCATAGGCAATGCCTACGGCTACACCACCGACCTCACCCTCAACGAGGGAGTGCAATACAGTCGCCACTTCGAACGCCTGCTCTTCCTGCCCTCCGAGCTTACTGCCGGAGTGGAACACACCTACGACAACCTTCAGGACCGCACCATTGCCACCAACGACACCATCAGTCAAAACGCTTCGATTGCAAGTGCTTATATTCAAAACGAATGGCGCAGCAGCCGATGGAGCATCCTGCTTGGGTTGCGTGCCGACCAGCATTCGATGCTCGACAAACCCATTGTCAGCCCGCGTCTTAACCTACGCTTCTCGCCGTCGGGCAATCCCGACGACGACACTGCCCGTCGCAGCGCCCACACGGTTTTGCGTGCCGGCTATTCGTCGGGCTTCCGCGCCCCGCAAGTCTATGACGAAGACTTGCATGTCGGTGCTGTTGCCGGCGAACTCTACCGCCTCACCAACGCCTCCGGCTTGCGTCCCGAGCATTCGCACAGCCTCACAGCTTCGGCCGACATCTGCTTTCATCTGGGCAACATCGAAGGCGACCTACTGATAGAAGGCTTCTTTACCCGTATCAATGACGCCTTTGTCAACGAGCTGGTTTTCAACGACACCACCAGCGGTTATCGTCTCTATGAGCGTCGCAATGCCGATGGTGCCGAGGTCGGTGGCATCAATGCCGAGTTACGGCTCAGCCCCTCGCCGCGAATACAGTTCCAGCTGGGCGGCACCCTGCAGAGCAGCCGCTACACTGGGCAGGGTTACGAATGGAGCGAGGGAAACTACGAAAAGCGTATGGAACGTGTGCCCAACTTCTATGGCTACCTCACGGCGCAGTACAGCCCCATCAACCGGTTCAGCCTTATAGCCACTGGTGTTTTCACCGGTCCGATGCTTGTCTATCACGCTGTTGCCGACGACGATGACGCCAAGCACGCCCACCATTCAGAGGTGGAGCAGGTCGTCACTCCATCCTTTTTCGACCTCACCCTCAAGGCTGCCTATAGCATCCCTTTAGGCCATCGTAGCACACTCGATGTCAGTGCCGGCATCCAAAACCTCTTCAATAGTTTCCAGCGCGACTTCGACAGCGGCGACGAGCGCGACTCGTCATACATATATGGCCCCTCGCGGCCACGCACACTCTTTGTCGGACTGAAACTGACGATATGACGATTGTTCGCAAATATGCCCCCCAATGAGCCCTATGTTTGAAGTATGCCAAAAATAGGGTTCCATTGCCGACAATGAATGCTTGAGAATGCTGCTTTATAGGCAACAACAGCCTGTAAAGCAGCATTTCATCATGCAATAGGTATACAAAGTTGATCAACGAAAATAAGAAGCAACTGCGAAGAAAAGAGAACAAAAGTGTCAAAGAAAAGTAGTATCTTTGCAGCAAGAAACAAATAAAAAACCAAAAATAAAAACAACAATAAAAGTAAGAAACAGAATAGAATAAAGAGAATATAACGACATAATATAAAGCGTTTTTGCCTATAATTAAGATGGAACAGAAAATTGACAATACTTCCGTTGTTCGACAAGAATTTGTTACCGATATACGCCGGATAATCAATGATGCCCGGGCCAATGCCGTTCGAAGCGTCGACTTTTGTCGGGTGCAAATGTATTGGCATTTGGGCAAGCGGATCTTGGAAGAAGAACAGCAAGGCAAAGCCCGTGCCGACTATGGCACCTATCTGATTCGTAACTTGGCAAAAGCAATTGAGCCAGAGTACGGTAGTGGATTCGGGGTCCGTCAACTCGAACAAGCCCGCCAGTTTTATCGCATTTATCCAATTGCGAACACACTGCGTTCGCAATTGAATTGGTCTCAATATCGGAGACTTATCCAAATCGAAGACCCTGATAAACGAGAGTATTACGAGTTGGAATCGGTCAACAATGCGTGGACTGCTCGTGAAACAGGACGCCAAATTGATTCTTTGCTTTATGAACGTCTTCTCGCGAGCAATGACAAAGATGCGGTTTTGGCAGTGGCACGAAAAGAACGTATCCCTGAAACTCCACAGGAAATAATCAAACAACCTGCGGTTTTGGAATTTCTCGGTCTAAAACGTGAGGCAGCATACTACGAAAAAGACATAGAGCAGGCAATAATAACCCATATTGCTGAATTTATGCTCGAAATGGGGAAAGGATTCTCTTTTGTGGCCAGGCAAAAGCGTATTCTGCTTGAGGACGATGAGTTTTTCGTCGATTTGGTGTTTTACAACCGACTGTTGCGGAGTTTTGTCCTGATTGAACTCAAAACAGGTGAACTTACCCACCAAGACCTCGGGCAATTGCAGATGTATGTCAACTATTACGACCGCTATGAGAAACTCCCTGACGAAAACCATACAATAGGAATACTACTCTGTACTCGCAAGAACGATACTCTTGTACGCACGACTCTTCCCGAAGACAATAAAACCATTTTAGCTTCAGAATATAAACTATACCTTCCCACTGAGCAGCAATTAATCGACGAAGTGAATGAAGTGAAGGAACAACTTCGAAGAAAAGAGGACGAAAGTACCGAAGAAAAGTAGTATCTTTGCAGCACGAAACAGATAAAAAAAACAATAAAAAATACAGCAATAAAAGTAAGAAACAGAATAGAATAAAAAGAATATAACGACATAATATCAAGCGTTTTTGCCTATACAATAAAAAAATATATTTTAAGTTATATCATTATGAACAACGCAGACTTTTGGAAATCGATTAATGTCATCATTGCCGACGGCTTCACACCCGAAGGTCTGCGAAAATTGGATTATTATGCAGGGAATTGCACTAAACGAGAGCAGAGAGAGCTTGCTCGCTTTGCCGAGTCAAAGCAATGTAGACGAAGTCAGTTATTTATCAATGGACGGCTTGTATATAAACGATTTTCACCGTTCGAACAGCATGGCTGCGCAACGGGAGGTGCAACAAATGTCATTGCATCCCTACTCGCGGGAGCAGATGCTGCAGCAAATTGCGGAATTTCGGGAGAGCTCAGCTTCCAAGCAGAGTGCCAACGAGGAAAGGCGCAGGAAGACATTATAGAGCAATGGGCAAAAAAAGTCAACTGCTGGTATGATAATGTCGATCAGAGTCTCGAAAAACAATTTGGTGAAAGGATAGCCGAGGGCGGCGAAGCCGCTGTTTACCAACAAGGATTCAATTTGACAAAATCCATCGGGTTGGATTACTATATCCAACCTATTTTGGCTTTGGACAGAATCAGCCTTCATAATGCATTTTTCCCTGAAACCAAGTTGTCGGTTGTTGGATTCGGTAGACTCAAAAATGGTAGTTTCCAAGTTATAGTGGAGCAGCAGTACATACAGGGTTCAAAAATGAGAGACTCCGATATTCAAACCTTCGCGAAAAAAATGGGCTTTGAACTGCGCAATCCACGCAACTGGACCTATGCCACTCCCGACATATACCTCAGCGACCTGCACGACGAAAATGTAATCCTATCGCGAGAGGGCAATGTCTTTGTTGTCGACTGCGATATACGCATCAACACGCCCCAGCTACGTGCCGGAGGCACCCGAACGTTGACAACTGAGGTTGATTTTCTTTAATAGTTTTTCCCGCACCACAGAATAATAGAAAAACTTATCAATAAAACCAATAAAACCACAGCAATAAAAGTAAGAAACAGAATAGAATAAAGA
>CAMOFI010000106.1 GCA_946613135.1 uncultured Bacteroidales bacterium | reverse complement strand
AACCTTAACGTTAACGAAAAACAGTTAGCGTTAAGGTTAACGTTAGAGTTAAAGAAAAAAACAATATGAACGACGACACAAAAGATACCATCCCCGAACGCGAAGAAAACACTGTCGACATTGACACATTCGACGAAGAGGAACTCACGGTAGACAGTGAGTTCTATGATGAGTCGGACGATGACATAGACAACTACTATAGCAATCTTCACAAGAAGAAATAATCGAACCATGAATATAGAAGACATCACACAATCGACCAACCTATCGCAAGGAACAAAGTTGCCTTACGAGTCTCCTCAACTCGACGTTTACGATTACGTTGTAGAGCGAGGCTTTGCCACAAGCCCGATGGATCGTATAGCCTCGTCAGAGACTGTCAGCGAAATCCAGGATGAGTCCTTTGGCAGCAATGGCGAAAACTACCACGGCGAGTGGTTCTAACAAAAAGAAAAAACAGAGTAATACCATGAAAAGACTCAAATACGCACTCGCCGCAGCCTTGCTGTTGGCTGGCTGTCGCGACAAAGAAGAATTGATATACCCTAACATTGTCGCCACTATGGATCAGATAGTGGACGACGATGCTGCTGACGGCAGCAAGATTGTGCTCTACCACGACGAGGAGTGGCTCAAGTGGGAAGCAGGCGACAAAATCGCTGTCTATTCCATCAACAGCTCAAACAAGTTCAATGAAGTCAAGGAGATGCAATACGTTGACGGCGACGGCGCACGCATGGCCTATATGCACATCATCCCAGAGGGTTCGGCCATTACGGCCGGAAAGACCTACTATGCCGTCTATCCGAATACGCTGAAGTATAATTATTCCAGTGGAGCCTCTCTCGGCCCCAACGAGCTGAAGGTAAACCTGCCTGCAAGCCACACTTATCGTCCTTCGGACAACGCCTATGCCGACTCTTCGTTCGGCATCGGGGCCATACCTATGGTCTCTTTTCAGGGCGACGAAGATGATGATGGCAACGGTGATCTTGACTCGGTACGATTCCACATGGTGGCAGGTATCATGAGACTCCAGTTCTGGGGACAGGATGCCTCGCTCTATACTATCAAGCAACTTACCCTCCAGTCCGTTAACCTTTCGGGCGACGGTATCGATGATGCGCAGTTGCCAAACACACGTGCCCTTTCCGGTACTTTCGATGTGCGCCGCCTTCAATTCATCAATCCCTATCTCGCCGAACGCTTTGTGGCTCCCGGCTCGGCAGACAGCAAAGTGACCTACACTTTCGACGACGACGGACGTCCGCTCGGCAGCACAGGTAACGGCCAGCTCTGGACTCTCTATGTGCCACTGCCTGCTCAGGGCACAGCAAAGGATCCTCTGACCCACTATAAGTTCTACATGACCCTCAAGCTACAGAACGGCGGAACGGTGAAATACCTCAAGAAGGGTATCACCGTCGACATACGCCGTCAGAACATTACCATGATGCCTGCCATCGGATTCAACATCAGCGACCTCAGCGACAATGAGTCGTGGGACGGCTCGTCGGCAGGTGTAGATGTGGGTCTTGTGGGCAACGGTACCCGTGAGCGCCCCTACCGCATCTATACAGGCAAGGAGCTCGACCTTGTACGCCGAGCTTTCAAGACCGGCACCCCTGTCATCAACGGGCAGGAGGTAACAGAAGACACCTACTTTGAGATTGTCCGTTCTGACATACACCTCGTCACCAAAAACCAGCGCGATTCCATTAGAGGCACTGGCATCGACACCAACACTCATCCTGAGATAATCCATTGGCATGAGGGTATACAGAACTTCAAAGGGCGCCTCCAGTTCAAGAGTTCATCAACCGTCATGGGCGGTATAATGAATACCAGTGATGTGCCCCTCTTTGCCAGCATCACCAACCAAGGTCATATAGAACGAGTGCAAATTCGCGGCAACATCAGATATACAGGAACTGCCGTGTTTTCGCCCCTGTGCCGCGTTAACCGTGGCGAGATGATCGACTGTCATGTCAAGTGCAACATATCGGCAACCAATGCCTCATCCATCGGCATAGCAGGTCTGTGTGTGGACAACTACGGCACGATTGTGGGAGGAGCTAATGAAGGAACGCTCAAATGTCCCGGCAATGTCTGTGGCTGCGTATACAACAATTTTGGCACGGTCCAAGGTAGCTTCTCGCTTTCGTCGGCAGTGCCCGAAGGCTCCAACATCGCAGGTATATGTATGCACAACTACGGCACCATGCAGTATTGCCAGGTGGAGTCGAACACCAATCCCAACTCCACAGGAAACTGGGGCGTAATAGCCTTCTTCAACCACCCCGACACCACCGTCAACGGTAACCACTATGGAGTGGCCAAAGTCGACCGCTGCATATCGTCGGGTTCGGTGGTCTTCTCGACCACGGGCAGCATCGGTGGCATCGTCCACACCAATGGCGGCATCGTCAAGAACTGCTCCAACAAAGTCACCCTCCGTGGTGCGGCAGGCAGCATTGGCGGCATCGTCGCTGTGATGTATGACGGTGAGGTGTACAACTGCGACGCTGAGGGCAACCACTGGATTGACGGTACGGGTGGCGCCGTCCTCGGCCATGTGGCCGAAAATGCCGGCGGCATTGTGGGCTACCTGCGTGGCGGTACCATAAGCAACAGCTACAACCAATGCCGAGTGGATGGTGCTACCAATTCAGGCGGCATTGTGGGCGATTTCGAGGCCGGCACCGTCATACAGAACGTGTGGAGTGCCTTCGGCCACAACTTCATCGGCAACAATACTTCATTGGGAACGGTAGATGAGTTCTGTTTCAGCGCCCATTTGGAAGATTATAGCAGAGGATGCAACACGCTCGACACGGCCTCAGGTATACGCTACCATATCCACCAGATGCAGACAGCCCAAAATGCTGCTTATGCAGCCGACAACCCTGGCGGCGACCTCGTAGGAACCTACCTCGGAATAGCGCTCAACTATTGGGTTGGCAAGCATTCTACAGCAAGCGATGGAGGTTCTTACTACACGTGGAACTGGACAAACGAACAGTCGATGCCGCGTCTTGTGATGCCCGACTATCCTGCCAAAAGCCACAAGGGCTCTTTAGGCACGGGAAACAGACGCTATACGAAGGTGGGAGCATTGCCAGAGGCTACACAGCGGCGTTTCAACCAACGTATAAGGAGGAAATGATGATACAAGAGGATTATCCTCGCAAATCGAATCCGGGTATGGCTATTTCACCCGGATTTTTTTTGATATAGACCTTAAATTTCTACCAATTATTATCAATCAACAATATAGATGAAAAACGACAATTTAGCAACCCAAATACTGAAAATCTTTGCCAACGCTCCGTTCACCGCTTTCAACTACAAGCAAATTTCGTCGAAAGTGGGAGCTTTCGACAAGGCTTCTCGTCAGCTGGTGCAGGCTACTGTGCTTGAGATGGCGGAGAACAAAATCCTTGTGGAGGAGGGTAGAGGCAAGTATAAAATCAATCCTAAACATATAAATGACGACCTGCTTCCGAAAAACTACCTGGTCGGCACAATAGACATGAAGCAGACGGGCAAGGCATACGTCATACCCCAGGAAGAAGGACGCGAGGACGTCATGATAGCGCCAAACTATACCCGCCATGCACTGCATGGCGACACGGTAAAGGTGCTGATGTTTCCGCAGCGCAAGATGCACAAGCCTGAAGGACAGGTGGTGGAAATACTGCAAAGAGCCAAGACACGCTTTGTGGGCCGCATACAGAAGATGGAAAAATTCGCCTTTCTGGTCTGTGACAACCGCAATATGGTTGTAGACATCTTCATACCCCTCAGCGACCTGAACGGTGCCGAGGACGGCGAGAAGGCCGTTGTGGAGATGACCGACTGGCCGGACCAGATGAACAACCCCGTGGGACGAGTGGTGAAACGACTCGGGAAACCTGGCGACAACAATGTGGAGATGCAGTCGATACTGGCAGAGTACGACTTCCCGCTCGACTTTCCTGCCGAGGCAGAGAAAGAGGCCTCAAAAATCAAGGCGCCGACGAAGAAGGAGATGGAGGGCCGCCGCGATTTCCGCGATGTGACAACGTTCACGATCGACCCTGCCGATGCCAAGGATTTCGACGATGCCATTTCGTTCCGTCGCATGAAAAACGGCAACATTGAAGTGGGTGTGCATATAGCCGATGTGTCGCACTATGTGAAGCCGGGATCGGCGATAGACCGCGAAGCGTATGAGCGAGGAACAAGTGTGTACCTCGTGGACCGCACAATACCCATGTTGCCCGAGAAGCTGTGCAACGAAGTTTGCTCATTGCGTCCCGACGAGGACAAGCTGTGCTTCAGCGCAGTCTTCGAGATGAACGACAAGGCAGAAGTGAAAGGCCGCTGGTTTGGCAAGACGGTGATATGCAGCGACCGCCGCTACAGCTACGAAGAGGCTCAAGAGATAATAGAAAACGGCGAACAGGGCACAGAGCCACAGGAGGAAGCCGACAAGGCGGTGCTGGAACTTCACAAGCTGGCATCGATACTCCGTGCAGAACGCTACAAAAACGGAGCCATAAATTTCGAGTCGCAGGAGGTCAAATTCCAGCTCGATGAGAATGCCAAGCCCATAGGGGTCTATATCAAGGAACAGAAGGAGGCAAACTGGCTCGTCGAAGAGTTCATGCTGCTGGCCAACAGGAATGTGGCAGAAAGCGTGGGCAAAACAGATACTGCCAGCGCTGCCAAAGGCAAAAAGCAGAAAGAGGCAGCCAAAACGTTCGTGTACCGTATTCACGACGAGCCTAATCCCGAGAAACTCAGCACTTTTGTCGACTTTGTGAGCAAGTTGGGTTTCAAGATGAAGATAGGTAGCCGTAAGGCATTGGCCGACAGCTACAACCAATTGTTCGAGAAGATTGCCGGCCGTGGCGAGGAGTATATGATAGACACTATCGCCATACGTACGATGTCGAAGGCATGCTATTCGACAGTGAACATCGGCCACTACGGCCTCGGCTTCCGCTACTATACACATTTCACTTCGCCCATCCGCCGTTATCCGGACCTAATGGTGCATCGGCTGTTGGAGCGCTATCTCGGTGGCGGTGCCAGTGTCGGAGCCGACGAATATGAGGAATACTGCAAGCACTGCTCGCAGATGGAGAAGAAGGCCGCCGACGCAGAACGCAGCAGCGTGAAGTACAAGCAGGCCGAATTCCTGAGCGACAAGGTGGGGCAGCTGTTCGACGCCAACATATCGGGAGTGAGCAAGTGGGGCCTCTATGCCGAGATAGAGGGCAACAAGTGCGAGGGCATGATACCTATCGGATCGCTCAAGGGCGACTATTATATGCTCGACGAGGACAACTATCAGGTGATAGGTCGTCGTTACGGCAAATGCTACAAACTTGGCGACCCCGTCAAGATACGTGTGCGCGGAGTGGACATGCTCAAAAAGTTGATAGATTTCGACCTCGTTGACGAGGAG
>CAMOFI010000105.1 GCA_946613135.1 uncultured Bacteroidales bacterium | reverse complement strand
CCTTCAAAAATATTCACGTTGGCACCTTTGCCGTAGAACAGCAGGTCGTCCGTCTGGACGGTGGCGTTTTTCTCGATTTGCAGATAATGGAGCTTGTGCTTCAGCGTGATTTCCACAACCGTGCTTTTCGGCATCCAGCTGTTGTTATGCAGGGTCAGCTCGCGACCTTTGACCCCGCTGACCTGCGGCTCGTTTCCCTCTTCGAAGAAGACGCTGCACGGCGTGACGATGGTCAGCGACGACTGCTCGCCGTGGCGGATGCGCACCTGCCATCCGTCGTAGATGACGAGGCTGCTGATGCTGTCGGGGATGGGCTGGCTGATGCGGTATTCGTTTTGTGCGCTTGCCGATGTGGTAAAGCTGAAAACAATAAGCAAAACAAATGTTGCTGCTGCTAAAAGAGTTGATTTTTTCATTTTGATACGTTTTTTTTGTGTTTCTGCCTTAAAGACGAACGGCTTTTGGATTCCTTACAATAATCTTGAGAAAAAATCAGAAACCGCCGTTTCCTATACCGATGGTAGTGCCTGTACGTGAGATGTTCGTAAAAGCAAAGTTGGGTGTGTCTTCTTGGTTGTGACGTACTTCGGGACGGCATCCCGATCCGCAGACCAGACGTGTCGAAGTACGCTCATAGACAACGGGGCTGCTGGACTTTTGACTGGATTCGGCATCTTCGTCAGTGTTGGTGGCTGTAGCGCTCTCTTCAGCCAAAAGCGGTTCGTCAGGCAGAACAACAGGCATTTCGATAATGGTTTTGTCTCCTTCTTGTTTATTTTGCTGAGACTTGAGCGATGTCGGTTCGTCGGTTGTTTCGTTGATGGCAAGTACTGCTGATGTGTGCTGTTTGCGCATTGGGACGACAGCATCATTTCCTGTCTCAACAGTACTGTCAGACGACTCGACGATGGCTGGCAATTGTGGCTTGGTTTCTGCAATCAGTGACTGCCGAGATGGTGTAGTAATGTCATGCGAAAGGATGTGCAGCCCTATGGCGGAAAATAGCAAGACGCTGGCTGCTGCACTGAAATACGGCCAAAGGCGACGACGACTCTTGGCTGGAATACAAGGTGGTACAGACTTGGGCTCTTCATTTTCAGCCATACGGTCAATCATGTCGCTTAGTTGTTGCTGGCGGCGTATATCGGCCTCGCGGCGGCGTGCGGCCTCGAAAAGCTTGTTTATGTCGGGGGTGTTGTTCATATCTTGATGGTTTTGATTTTTTCTTTTAATGACTGTAATGCACGTGAAAGTGTGGTGTAGACGTTGTTGCTGCTCATCTGTAAGGCTTGCTCGATGTACTTTGTGTCGCGCTCTTCGATGTATTTCATTTTTATGGCCAGACGCTGTTTTTCCGGCAAGTTGTCGAGCAGGCGGTCCAGCATGGCGGCACGGCTTGCGGTCTCTTCGACCTTCATTTCGACCTCCTTGTCGCTAAGGTAGGCAATCTGCTCGTGGTGGAAGGCGTCGCGCTTGCGCTTGCGGATTATGTCGATGCATCGCATTCGCACAGTCTGAAGACAATAGGCCTGTAGGTTTTGTACCTTATCAAGGTCGCTGCGCTGATTCCAAAGAGTGACAAAAATATCTTGCACAACATCTTCGGCATCAGCCATATCTCCAAGCATGCGTTCTGCAAGAAGCTGCATCGCACTTTGAAGTGGTATTATCTTTTGCTTGAATTTGTCGCTATCCATTCAGATTCTATTTCCTATATGACGAACTTGTCTAAAAAATCTTACAATTTTTTTGAAAAAAGATGAAATAATATCTAAATTCTTGAAATTCAAGTTTGATAGTAAACAAATTATAATAAAAAAACCGCCCTTTTGTGGCGGTTTTGGTGGTCTGTTACAGATTCGAACTGTAGACCTCTTCCGTGTGAAGGAAGCGCTCTGAACCAACTGAGCTAACAGACCTTTTTTGGCAGTCCGGCCCTTGCGGGCTCGAACCAATATTATCAGATCCAAGTGAAACTTGTCTCTGTTTTCAAATGCAAAAGTACAACTTTTTTTCATACTGCAACAAAAAAAAGTGCGAAGATTACAAAATGAAAGTGACAGTCTCTCTTAACTTGGTTGTTGTTAGGGGATTATATTTTGCCATCCAATAATGTCTATCTGCTTGAAGTTTGGAAGTTCAGTCGCTGATTGGATGGAGCAGGGGAGCTGTTTTTTTATTTTTCAGGGCTGTTGGAATAGTATTTTTCGAAGACTTCTCGCAACGCATCTTCGTTCTCGATGATACATCTCAGTTTTTCTAGCTGTTCAGCATTGTTCGACTCAGGAAGCCATAGTTTCAAATATCCGTTGCGTCCGTATTTTTCGTTCAAGTGTTCTTTCGTACGCTGCCATTGCTCTTCGTGTTCAAGCTCAGGATAGTGGTTTTTGCCGTATTGGACGGTACGCATTATTATTTTGAAAGGTTCGATGTCGCGATCGGCTTCGGCAACTATTTTGCCGTATATGGTTCTTGGCGTGTGATCTGCCGATGCACGATGGTCTTCAACGGCTTGAGCTATAGTCTCGATTTGTTCCTCGTCAAACCAGTTTCGCAGGTTCCTGTCGTTTTTGACTATTTCCGCAGATGCTATATGATGTCTTTCGCGGCCGTAAGACAACCCCAAGTCGTGATAGGCCGCGATAGTGTATACCATGTTGATTTCTACATTGTAATGTTTGGATATCTCAATGCTGTTTGCTATAACTGTTTGGGCATGTCCTTGTTGGTGTGCGTCGTCAAAAAGGTCGTATTTTGGCAATATGTTGTGCTCGATGTATGTGGTAAGAGGAATGCAGAGCCTTTGTGTGTCAATAATCTGGAAGGCAATGCGTGGTGTCCCGTCTGCGATGTGGATGGTTCCTCGGTGTTGGAATCCGTGTTTTGTGATGAGATGGAGCATGATGTTGTTGTCGGCATGGGTGTCGATGCGCAGCGACGGGATTTGGCTCCGGCACCAGTCAATGCACGTCTCGAAAATGCCGTGATACCCTTCGGCACATGCCATGCGGTGTATGGTCCCGTAGGGCCGTTGGTCATGTTGCCAACTGCCGGATTCGATGCGTTCGTATGTTGGGTCGCGTCCAATAATGAATGCAAAAGTGCCGGCAATTGAGTTGTCCTTGCAAATCACATAGCTGACATTTTGGTGTATATCTTGGCAAATGATCTCTTTGGACGGATAGCCGTTTACCCATTGGTTGGTGTTCCTGTTGTTGCGCATGATTGTACGTGAATGGTCGTACAGGGGCATGAGTTCCGCAAGATCGGATTCGGTCGTGTGTCGGATTTTGTAGTTGTTCATCTTGAAAAGTTAAACTGAAAATATCGTTTTTTATTTTGTCACATTGTTTTTTTGGTGTATTTTTGCATTTCTTTATTAATGTGATTATATGGGAACAGGTTGTCTTTGTATTTGTTGCTATTAGTCAGTGAATCAGTGAGTAAATAATCTTGTGCTTCAGAAATTGGGCATGTTAAAAATGTTTTGTACATGAAGGGTAATGAATTAAAGCCACGCATAGGTGTTTTTGGCCGTCGTAACTACGGCAAAAGTTCTCTCGTAAACTACCTTACGGGACATAATGTGGCTATTGTTTCCAATACTCCAGGGGCTACGACTGACCCTGTGCGAAAAACCATGGAACTGGGCGGTATTGGACCTGTCGTTTGGGTCGATACCGCTGGTATAGACGATGTTGGCGAACTCGGTATGACTCGTGTCGCACGTTCTTTTGCCGAACTCGAACAGTGCGACCTCGCCATCGTTCTGATCGCAGAAAACCGATTCGACACTTTCGAACAATCGTTGTTGGATGCGTGTCGGAAATCAAAAATTCCCTATATTCTTCTTTATTCTCAAGCCGACAGGAATCCTCCCTCAGAGTCTTTTCTCGACTATGTCGAAAAGAATTGTGGCGTTCGCCCACTGGTCTTTAGCATTTTCGACAATACAAAGAGAGACATTATCCTCCAATCGATCATCAAGGCTCTTCCTGAATCGGCATACAAACACAAGTCACTTCTGGGTGATGTCATCGGTGCCGGCGACAAGATTGTGTTAGTGACGCCTATCGACAGCTCGGCTCCCGAGGGACGTATGATATTGCCTCAAGTTCAGGTGTTGCGTGATATCCTGGACAACAGCGCTATTGCTCTTGTCTGCAAAGAGAGCGAACTGTCACAGACGCTTGCCTCTCTTGCAGCTCCTCCTAAACTTGTGATTACTGATAGTCAAGTGTATGGTTACGTGGCTTCTATAGTGCCTGACGACGTCTTCTTGACATCGTTCAGCGTTGTCCTCGCTCGTGCAAAAGGGCTTTTTGACGAATATGTCAAAGGTACCCCAAAACTCAGCGACCTGCACAACGGCGACAGAATCTTGCTCCTTGAGTCGTGCACACACAATATCACATGCGAAGATATAGGACGGGTGAAGCTGCCAAAACTGATAACCAAATTCAGCCAGAAAAAGATTGATTTCGATGTCGTGCCGGGTCTTACCTCTTTAGAACGTCCGATTTCAGACTATGCCCTTGTTATCCAGTGCGGTGGATGTGTCGTGTCTCAAAGACAGTTGGCTTCTCGTCTCGCGCCGGCAATCGAGGCCGAAGTGCCGGTCTCTAATTATGGCTTGGCTATCGCATACATCAATGGAATTTTTGATCGTTCCATGCGAATATTCAATTCTTAAATTTATTGTTTCATTATATAATATGGTTTCAATAGAAAAAATACCAAACATCTCAATCATTGTTGCTATAGCAGAAAACAACGCAATTGGCAAAGATAACGACCTTTTGTGCCATATATCCGACGACTTGAAACATTTTAAGGCTGTCACATCAGGACACCCAGTCATTATGGGTCGCAATACTTGGAACTCCCTACCGCGTCGACCCCTGCCCAACAGACGCAACATCGTTCTCACTCACGATGCATCGTTCGTGGAATCTGACGTGGAAGTAGCCCATTCCATTCGACAGGTATTAGACCTTGTCATAAACGAGGATGAGTCCTTCGTCATGGGCGGAGCAGCAGTCTACAAGCAATTTCTTCCATTTACCTCTAAATTATATATTACATGGATCGACAAATGTTTTGATGCAGACGTGTTTTTCCCGGAAATCGACCTTTCGGTTTTCTCTAAATTGTCTGAAAGTACATCATTTTACGACGAAAAATCAAATGTCAGTTTTCGCTATTCCGAATATATAAGGAATATATCCATTAATTCAGACAATATGGTTAATGCAATGAAATACAATTAAATATATGCGTTTGGTGTTTCTTTTCATATTTTATTTCAAATTTTACGATTTCTGTTATCAAATTATGCAAAAATAAGGGTGCAAAAAGAAGTGATGTAAAAAAAATATTTGTTTGTAATATATTGAAAAATAAATAACAATTCATTGTTCAAAATATTTTTTTCAAAAAAAATTTGTCGGAATGGAAAAAGGTTGTACTTTT
>CAMOFI010000104.1 GCA_946613135.1 uncultured Bacteroidales bacterium | reverse complement strand
TTCCGAGCCAAAGAAATGTCAACGAAGATAATTAAACGAATTTTTGGAGGTTGCCATGTGTTATTCTACAACAGATGCTGTCAAGATTCGTGTGCCGTCGTGCTCGGCGATGTCGATGCGCAGGTAGTGGTCGGGGAGGAGAGGCTCTATTTTCTCGGTCCACTCGGTGAAGCAGTAGCATCCGGAATAGAAGTATTCTTCGTAGCCAATGTCGTAGGCCTCTTCAATCCGTTTCAGGCGGTAGAAGTCGAAATGGTATATTGGTTCGCCATTGCCGTCGGCATATTCGTTAACGATAGCAAAAGTGGGACTGCACACATTCTGCGTCACTCCGAGTTGCGCGCAGATCTCTTTGATGAGGGTTGTCTTGCCCACCCCCATTGAGCCGAAGAAAGCGTAGAATCTTTCGTCGGGATAGTTGGTCAGTAGCTGGTGGGCTACAGAGGGCAGACTTTCTATGTTTTCTATCTCTATTTTCACTTTTTGACGGGTGTTTTATCTGAGTCTGTCGGCAGCCCTTACCTTCATTTCGTCTTTCTTTATGGCTCGTTGTGCAAGGAAAAGCAATATGACGGTGACGATGGGGGTGACAGTTCCTGGGGTCAGCATTCCGGTTGTGATAGAGGACCCCATCAGAGTGCTTTCCTGCAGCACTTTGAGGTAGCCGCCATTGCCGTCGATGCCGTTTATGGCCCAGAAGAAAATCAGAAAGATAAGTACTACGTTGAACAGGAAAGCAAAGGCGACGACACGCATTTGCAGTATGCGGTTCTTGTAAAGGAATATGCTTGCCAAGGCGATGACGCCGACAACGGTGGCGAGTAGAGCGAGCAGCCATTTGCCGGGCATTTTTACAGTGTCGTCTCCGACGAAATGATAGTCCATCATGTCGTCGGTCTGGATTGATTTGGTGTTGGTGAGCTGCAGGGCGGCGCTGATGTCGCCATTAGGTGTCGAAGCAGTATAGGTGGCTATGGGGAATTGGAACATCAGCACTATACCTACGACTACGAGTACAAGATAAAAAGATTGGATTCTTTGGAGCATTGTTAATGTTTTTTGGCTGTTCTGTTACAAATAAAGTGGTTGTGAAGTTTTTTTTGTTTGTTTCAGTTTATCTCGAAAGGGAAGTCCTTGATTTTTTCTGCGTTTTTGTAGTGCCATTTGCCTCTGACTACGGCGTTCTGCATCACGATGAAACCTGGGTTGCTGCGCAGCATTGCCTCTATGGCTTTGTCGTCGCTGAAATAGTATTCAACATCCATGAGGTTGTTGCCATAGAGGAACTGCAGCAGTTCGCTTTGTTCGGCACACGAAATCACGGCGAAGCGTATGTCGCGATCCATGGCCAGTTGTTTCATTTCGGCTATGGCCTTCACGCCGCGTTCGTTGACGTCGGCGAGGTGGTGGATGGTGCATATCAGTACAGGTTCGTCTACTGCGCCGATGATGTCGAAGGTGTGGTCCTCGCCGTCAGCATCAATCACGGGGAAAGATACCACGCTGTCGTTCTTGGGGTTCACTATTTCGTATGGACTCACGGTGCTGGTGCCTATCCATTCCCACTTGCTGCCCCAGTCGGGGTCTTCAGCGTAGCATTCCATGAGTTCTTTCGAGTCCATAACCTTTACTTCTCCTGTTGAGATGTTTTTGTAGGTCACCTGATTGGTTGTCTCGAGTCCTTCTTCGAGGTTCTTGATCATGGTGTTGCCGACTTTCCAAGGACGGAAATCGATGATAGGTTCGTTGTTGATGTTGTATATGCCGAATACGATCATTATTGCCATTGCTGCCAATGCTATCAGGGTGTCGCGTTCGAAGCTTTTCTTGCGGTTCCAGCGTCGTGTGAGGAAAATGAACACTGTCGGCACGTCGAGGACGATGTTTTTCCAGAAAGTCTGCCAGTTGGTGAGTTTTATGGCGTCGCCAAAGCAGCCGCAGTCGCTCACTTTGTTGGTTATGGCGTCGTAGAGGGTGGTGAAGGTGAAGAAAGCCATCATGAGCAGCAGCACCCATGCGGTGAGTTTGCGGAACGACCCGGTGATGAGAAGAATGCCGACAACGAATTCTGCCGTAATCAGAGCCATGGAAAGGAATGGAGCGAGAGGTAGTGCCCATTCAAAGTTAATGTTGCCAAAGCTCCAGGCCGTCATGTATTCTTCCACCTTGAAGGCGGTGCCTAAAGGGTCGACGCCTTTTGTGAAACTCGAGAAAACAAACACGAGTCCCACAAACCATCTTGCTATTATTCTGATTGTTTTGTTGATTTTGGTTTCTTGTATCATTGGATGCTTTTTTTTTGTTTTATATTCGTTTCGATGTCAATGGTTGTCGTTTCGGATGCATGTCCCTGCTGAAAGGTGTTTCAGCTTTCAACATCCAGCTCGTCAAGTCTTATCAGGCAGAAAAGGGAATAGTTGATGATGTCCATATATCCGCCTTCCACGCCTTCAGAAATGAGAGTCTTGCCGTCGTGGTCCTCGATTTGTTTTATGCGTTTCAGTTTCATCAGTATCAGGTCGGTCATCGAACTTACGCGCATTTGGCGCCATGCCTCGCCATAGTCGTGGTTCTTGTCGAGCATCAGTCTGATAGTGCGACCGAGATGCTTGTCGTATAGTTGCATTGCCGTGTCGAGGGGGAGCTCCGTCTCGGCGCAGCCTTCCAGTTCCTGCTGTATCAGAGCCATGACGGCATAGTTGACCATGGCAATGTATTCACCGCGAACATCGTCTCCGATTTTGTTTTCTCCAGTCTCTTCGATGCTGCGTATCCGTTTGGCTTTGATGAAGATCTGGTCGGTCAGCGACGGGAGCCGTAGTATACGCCAAGAAGTGCCGTAGTCGCGTGTTTTTTTCTCGAAAATGTCGCGGCATTTCTTGGTTTCTGTCTCAAATTCCTTTTCGGTACGGGTCATTTTTTCCTTCAAAGTTGTGTTTTTTCGTTGTCAAATGGTTTTGTTCGTTTCCGTTTTGGTTTTCGTGCCGAGGGTTCATTTTGTTTTCGTACGAAGTAGAACAATAAAACAACGATGATGTCGTTTGTTTATTGTCATGATAAAAAATATTTCTTTTAAACCGTTTTCCCTGTGCTGCCGTGGCAGGCTGGTGCTGTATGAGCGGCCGGCTGTTATGGGTATCCTCAATGCCACAGCCGACTCGTTCTACGACGGAGGACGCTACCTGTCGGAGAAAAGCATCGTGAAACGAGCTGTGGAGATTGTCGAAGCCGGAGGCGACATCGTCGATATAGGCGTAGTCTCTTCGAGGCCTGGGGCCACTCTTCTTTCTCCTGACGACGAGGCCAAGCGGCTCGTCGAGGCGGTGACAGCCGTGAGGCGCGAATTGCCCGATGCAGTCATCTCGGTCGACACATGCTATGCTCTTCCTGCGCGTGCGGCTGCCGAAGCCGGTGCCGACATCGTCAACGACATAGGAGGTGGGGAATTTGACAAAGCCATGTTCGACACTGTTGCCGCATTGCAGATGCCGTATGTCCTGATGCACAATCCGTATGGCACACCTGACAATCCTGCCGGAGTTGGGCGTGGCGACGCCGATCCGTTTCAGTCGATGGTCACGGCACTCTCCTCCAAATGCGATATGCTGCGTAGGATGGGTGTCGGAGACATTATTGTCGACCCGGGCTTTGGCTTTTCCAAAACATTGGACGACAACTATGCCGTCATGTCGCGTCTTGACGAGCTCCGGATGCTTTTCCCGAACAGTCCGCTGCTTGTAGCATTGTCGCGCAAATCGATGATATATAAGCTTCTTGCTACCACTCCTGACGATTCTTTGGCGGGTACTGTCGCCCTGCATGCTGTCGCCCTGCTCGGCGGTGCACAGATGCTGCGTGTGCACGATGTCCGTGAAGCCCGTCAGACAATCAGCGTCATATCTCAGCTGGCCTCCATTGATTGCAGGCCCGAAACCGACTAATTACAACATTTTTTTTAAACACAATTTTCATCATTTATGCAAGGTTTACCTTCAATATCATTTGTAGACATAATAGACATCATACTTGTAGCCTTTCTGGCATACCAAATATACAAGGCAGTGCGCGGCACCAATGTGCTGCGCATCTTTTGGGCCGTAATTATCATATATATATTGTGGCAGTTGGCCACTCTGTTCGGTATGCGGCTCACATCCACTATATTGGGCCAGTTTATATCGATAGGACTGATATTGTTGATAATTGTCTTCCAGCCCGAAATCCGCCGTTTCCTGCTACTCGTCGGAACGAAGACGAGTCTTGACGGCGACAACATCCTTAAGCGGTTCCACTTTTGGAAGAAAAGCATGAGCGACTCCAAGAATAGTGTGGAATTGGAGCCTTATATCCAGGCATGTATGCACATGTCGCAGAGCAAGACGGGAGCGCTGATAGTCTTTATCCGCCAAAACGAGGTGAACGACATCATCAAGACAGGCGAACAAATCGATGCCATTGCCTCGTCGGCACTGCTCGAGACGCTCTTTTTCAAGAACTCGCCACTCCACGATGGTGCAGTCCTCGTCAAAGGTAACCAGGTCGTTGCGGCACGCTGCATCCTGCCGGTGTCGTCAAACCTCAGCATCGACCCCAACCTTGGTCTTCGGCACCGCTCTGCTATAGGGGTTACCGAACAGTTTGATGTGATTTCGGTCATCGTAAGCGAGGAGACGGGAGCCATCTCGTATGCCGTTGGAGGCGAGATACACCACGATGTCACTCCTGTGCAGCTGCGCCACTATCTCGAAGCGTCGCTCTGAACCGGCTGCCGGCAGTTCGCAAATCTTACGATTGTGGGCTTGAGAATTTTTTTGAATTCGCTGTAAGATTTTATATCATTTAATCGTTTTATATATTGTATTCTCTATTTTTGTTATCTTTGCAAATTGCGAAAAATTTTACAATAAGCATAAATAATTAAAAATCAAATTCAAAAAATGAAAAAACAAGTTTTTATTCTGTTCCTTTTTCTCTTTGTGGCAGCAGGTATGAGTTTTGCTCAGCTCACCGGCACAGCCAGCAAAAAGGAGAAAAAAAGTGACCTCACCGCCAAGGTGCCTATCGACAAAAGAGTCCGCATGGGCAAGCTCGACAACGGCATAACCTACTACATCCGTTCCAACAAGAAACCCGAAGGCCGCGTCCAGTTCCGTCTTGCCGTCAATGCCGGTTCTGTAATGGAGGACGACGACCAGCAGGGTCTCGCTCACTTTGTTGAGCACATGGCCTTCAACGGTACTGAGTATTATCCCCACAACGAGCTTATCAGCAAGCTCCAAGCCAAGGGTGTTCAGTTTGGTGGCCACGTCAATGCCTATACCAGTTTCGACCAGACCGTCTACTATGTCAACATGCCCAACGATGCAGAGATGCTTGAGATGGGTATGAAGATCCTCGACGGATGGGCAAGCAAGCTGCTGATGGACCCCAAGGAAATCGATGCCGAGCGCGGTGTCATCATCGAGGAATGGCGCGGCCGCCTCGGTGCGCAGGACC
>CAMOFI010000103.1 GCA_946613135.1 uncultured Bacteroidales bacterium | reverse complement strand
ATTTCGAAGAATGTGGTGTCGGTTGAACGGTAGGTGCGGACTCGTAGTTTCTGTCGGTTGAGTTTTTGGTTGTGGTGCATGGTGTACATGCTGAGGTCTTCAGTGTCGAAATACAGTGTTTTGTATGGCGCAAGAGGGTTGCCGTCAATATGTTGCACGTAGTAGCTGTCTGCTATGCGACCCAGCAATTCCTCCAGTATGTCGGCACTGGCCATGTATTTCTGGTCTACACGGTTCATCAGACGGACGGCCTTCATGTCGTCCAGCCCAATGGGGTGCATCTGGTTTAGCACTGAATGACAGCTGTCGAATCCTTGATTCATGATTCCAAACTATTTATAGCTGTATTCGAAGGTCTTCGTACTTTCCAGTTTCCCGTTGGGTTTGTAGTTGTACTGTGCTTTTCGTGTGCCATCGTCGTTGTACTCGAATTTTTTTATTCGCACGGCATGGTTCTTGTCGTCGTATTCCACTTGACGTGAGCATTTTGTGCTGTTGCCCTCGTATTCATAAACTACACGTTTCTTCTGCCCGTATGAGGCGTACTCAATCTCTTCGATTTTGCGGCCCATCGCGTCATAGGTGACCATATTGTCAAGATAGGGCGTTTTGGAACCGACTTTAGTGTTCCACTCTTTGACGACAAGGTTCTTCTTGCGTTCGCGCTTGCTGGTTCCACTTTGTGTTTGTGCCATGATTGCACCTCCAAGAAGACATAGGACGAAAAAGGAGGTTATAAGTTTTATGTTGCTTGCTTTTATGAGTTTAGGGTTAAAAGGGTTTAAGTGTTAAAGGGTTTAAGTGGTTAAAAGTGTTAAACTGTTAGAATTTGTAGCTGTAGCCTGCTGCAATCCAGCCTACAAAACCTTTCTCGCGTGTATAGGATTTCAGTTTTGTCCCTTCGGCATTGGCGTCAACAACCTTGTCAACAATGTAGTCGCCAAGGATGGATACATCAATGTTGCTATTCTTGCTTATGCGGTAGTCGAATCCGATTGAGCCACGGATGCGATTGACGTACACGCCTGTCCAACTGTCGATAAACCATCCTGCGGCACCGCTCTGCGTCAAGGTGCTGGTAAGATAATTGCTGCCGTCGTAGTAGGCCGATATGACTGGGGCGTTGAGTGTGTTACGAAGCTCTATGTACGCATACGGTTCGATGCGTTGCAGCCCTTTGTACGAGAGCTTTAGCTTGCTTTTCAATGTCAGTGCCGTGCGTGGATTCTGGTATTCGTTCATGTCGCCCGACCTATAGGTGGCTTGAAAGCGTTCCCTCAACGATAGCTTCCAGTTCCCGAAATGGATTGTTCCTGTAGCATCTGCCATCAGTCTGTGGCGGCTGCTTTTGAATGTGCTGTTCGTGCTGCTGTATGGATTAATGAGTGCATATCCGACACCAAGTTTAAGGTATTCGTTCACTTTGTATGTCAGTCCCAGTGTGGTGTGGAATCTGTCAAACGAACCGAAATTGTTGTCCATTCGTATCTCTTCTTCCAATTTGACGTGCAGCCCTTTTCTTATCTTCTTGTCGACCGATACCGATAGGCGTCCGCCAAATTCAGTGTCGAGATCCACATCGGTCTGTGCCATGCTTCGAGGAATGCCGAGTGCCAAAAGTGTTGTCAGTGCTATTAAAGTGAGTCGTTTCATAATGATACGTTTAGAAAATGTTGGGGCTTTGAATTAAAATCCCGGGCCGTGTCCACCACCGTTGCTGCCCGTGTAGGTGCTGAGGTTCACTGTGTTGCCGCCGCTTGTGGAGGGCTCGTAAAGCAACATGCCGTTGAAGTACTCTGTGCCGCCGCTGACGCTGACACCACTCATAAGAGTTGGTTGTGAAGAACCGGAGACAACAAGTCCACTTCCGCCACTCGACGGGGTCTTGAAGGCATAGGTGGTGCTGCCTACAGTCATTGAATACCAGGTGTTTTTATTCCACGAATTTGCGCTGTGGCAGCTCTGTGTAAGGCTCGAACCTCTCTCCAGCCCTCCTATGGCAATCAGCGTACCGCCTTGCACATAGAGTTTGTACCCTCCTTCGGTATTGGCGTCGAGCGCCACCTCGGGCGATGAGGCTCCGATGGCGTAGACCACACCTCCCTTTAGGTACATGTTCCCGTTGGCGTCTATGGCGTCGTTGCTGGTGGCATGTCCGCACACGTATCCGCCGTTTAAGGTCATTGTCGACGCGGAATTAATGGCATCGTCGGAGGCCGAATAGCTGTATACGTGTCCGTCGTTGATGGTCAGCTCTCCTTTAGTTTCAATGCCTTCGTGATTCGATGCGCTGACTTTCAGTACTCCTCCATTTATGGTGATATTGCCGTCGAATTTTATTCCTTTGGCTGCCACACTGTTGTCGCTGCTGCTTTGTCCTCCACCCCATGGACTGCCACCATGTCCGCTGCTGCTGGAACCGAAATTGGAACCCGTGACGGTGATGTCTACTGTCCCGCCATTGAATGTCGCTGTGCCGTCGCCGCTCATTCCTTTGGCTCCGGTGCCGCTGCAGGTAATGGTAAGCGTGCCGTCGTTCATCACAAAAGCGTCCTTGGCTTTAAGGCCTGCCACTTTCGTGGTGTCGCCGTTGCTGACAAATGTGCTGCTGGTTGTGTTGATGGTAATGGTACCACTGTTGATGGTGACGTTGTCGTCGCTGACTATGCCGCTCTTGCCGCTGGCATTGACGGCAAGACTGCCCTCGCCGCTGAATGCTATCGAGCCCTCGCCGAATATTGCGCCTTTTTCGTCCTCATCACTCGGAGTACTGCTGTATGTCGAACCGTCGGCCATTGTGTTGCTGCCGCTCATAACTATGTATGTCACAGCTCCGTCCGAGGGAGAGCTCTCGGAACCCTGGATGTTGATGGCAGCACCATTGGGATTCGTGATGCTTGCACCGTTGAGCAATATGGATTGACCTGTCGGACTGTATATTTTCAGGTATCCGTTCGTGGTCGACCCGCTTATTGAGTATTGTACCAATTCACTGCCCGAATTGGCAATGGTCACGCCGTTTCCGCTGATGCTTACTGTCTGTTCGTCGCCGTTTCCACTGACGGTTGCTGTGCCGTTTGTCGAGTATACAATGCTGATAGTCCGTTCAAATTCTATTTCGGAATAGTCGGTTTCGCTGCCGGCCTCGATAGCGGTTATTTCGTCTTTGCCGCAACTGACAAGCATCGCCAAAGCTGCCAATACAAAACATTTCGTCTGTCTTTTCATTTTTATTGTTACTGTATTTTTAGTTGATATGGTTTGCTATTCGTTTGATTTTTAGTGATGAAAATCAATATGATGGTCTATAGTCCAATTTGCAAAAATATATATCATGCATCACTGTGTATAAGTCAATTTGAACTTTTCTTTTGTCAAAAAGTATCTTTTTTGTGTCCTTGCTGTCGGTGGCATGGAACGATTATTTTGATGCCGACTTGAGGGCTTTTATCCGCCTGCAGCTTTCGTGGATGCGGTTTTTGTCAATACGCCCTTCCTTTATCAAATTGTAAATTATATCGATAGTTTGCGGAACGATGTCGGGATTGTATTCTTGCCCGTTGTTTGAGAGGCAGAGCATGTCGGCGCCGGCCATGATTGCACGCAGGAGGATTTCTTCGTACGGATATTGCTGTGTCATGGCACCCATGGCGAGGTCGTCGGTTATGATGACTCCGTCGAAATGCAGGCTGTCGCGAAGCAGTGTGGTAAGGGTGGAGTAGGAGAGGGTCGCGGGAAAGACGCTGTCGATCTGTGCGTTGAAGACGTGGGTGGTCATAATCATCCTCACGTCTTTGCTTGCTATGAGGTCCCGGTAGGGGGCAAGTTCCTCGGCTTTCCATGTGTCGCTCACGTCGGCCAGACCGAGATGGGTGTCCGATTTCGAGCTGCCATGTCCCGGGAAGTGCTTGAGGCATGCT
Source organism: uncultured Bacteroidales bacterium (assembly GCA_946613135.1). GTDB lineage: Bacteria > Bacteroidota > Bacteroidia > Bacteroidales > P3 > Colimorpha. Next base: position 1,621 of record CAMOFI010000103.1, on the reverse strand, counting down.
GTCACACCGGCCTTCTGCTGCTCGTCTATCCATATCGATGCGCATCGTGATACGCGTTTCGCATCTGCGCTGAAGCTGCGCTCGATTTTGCCAATGACCGGACATTTGGGATTGATATTGACATCCACACATGGTGCAAAATTAAGATTTATTCCAAGGTCGGCAAGCGTCGCGGCTGTCAGTTGTGCATAGTGGCGCACGCTGTCCAACCCTTGTTCTGATGTGCTTTGTGCCGATGCAAATGTCGGGAATCCGTATTTTTCTTTAAGACGCGACACGCGTCCGCCTTCCTGATCGATACTTATCAGAAGCTTGTCATCCTTTATTGCTTGCAGTTGCCTGCAAAGCCGCTTCAGTTGCTGTCGCGAGCTGATGTTTCGGGGCCTGCTGCGCGAAGGGGCATCGTATTCGAACAAAATGACACCGCCAATGTTGTACTCTCTTATGTCGCGCACAATGTGGTTGGAGTCGCTGACCTCGGTTCCTCGGAATCCGACCAGAAGCATCTGTCCAATTTCTTCCCGCAGAGTCGTTTCCTCAGTGCTCACTGTCGGTCTCTGGGCCAAAGTGCAACTGCTTATTAATAATGTATAAAGCAATAGTATTTCTTTCTTGATATACATGCTGCTAAGTTTTTATGCGTTTTCGAATGGCACGCGGTTCACGATGGAGCGTCCGAGAGTGATCTCGTCGGTATATTCCAGATTGTCGCCAATAGCTATGCCGCGAGCGATTGTCGTGATTTTCAGGTCCGGAAATTGTTTGAGTTGGCGGTCTATATATATGTTTGTCGTGTCGCCCTCCATAGTTGTCGGTAGAGCCAGAATCACCTCTTCAATCTGCTCGTCAGCCACACGCCTTATAAGTTGCGCTATAGTGAGGTCGTTGATGCCGATTCCGTCGAGTGGCGAGATTACTCCGCCAAGCACGTGGTACAGGCCTGTGTACTGTGCAGTGTTCTCAATAGCCATGACCTCCTGTATGTTTTCCACCACGCAAACCATCTTCTGGTTGCGTTTCGGACTTGAACAGATGTGGCATACCGGCGTGTCACTGATGCAATGGCAGCGGCTGCAGTAGTGTGTGTCGCGCTTCAGACTCGTCAGGGCACCTACGAATGCAGCAAAGTCGCTGTCCGACGAGTTGAGCAGATGAAGCGCATAGCGCAATGCCGACCGTTTGCCCACCCCTGGCAGGGTGGCGATTTCGTCTACAGCATTTGAAAGTATTTTAGAAGGAATTTCCATGACGAAACAACGCTCTTTCTCTAAAAATATTGTATTGTTTGCTAAATTCGATGATACACAGGATTATATGCGAATAAATGCCTGTTTCGGCATTTCTTCACTCAAAATTGTTCAAAAATGGCACATAATGATGCATGTTGAACCCTTTTTGTGCTAAAAAGAAAATAATAGTAACAGAAAAATTGTAGTAAACGTTGTTGAAATACAATGCGATAAGATTATTGAATGAAAAAAAGTTGAAAAAAAGTTTTTCAGTTTTGGAAAAAGTTGTATTTTTGCAACCTCAAAACAAGAAAAAGAGAGTTGTTTGAAACATTGAAAAAAGCCGATGTAACTCAGTTGGTAGAGTAGCTGATTTGTAATCAGCCTGTCGG
>CAMOFI010000102.1 GCA_946613135.1 uncultured Bacteroidales bacterium | reverse complement strand
CGCAGCTTGTCGCTCTCGTAGCCGTCGCGTTCCATGCTTTCCCAAGCCACCATCTTGCCGTTGTGGCTGAAGACGGGATTCTGGTCGTAACCCATTATGCCTTCGCTGATGTTGATCGTCTTGCCGTCTTCTATGTTATAGAGGAAGATGTCACTGTTGGTCGAGTGGGCATAGTCGTATCCGGTTTTCTTGCGGCAGGTGTAGACGATGGTCTTGCTGTCGGGACTGTAGTTGTACTGCTCCGTGCCGCCCCACGGACGCATCGGACACTCAAAAGTGCTGTCGATAATGTTGACAACCTTGTCCATCTGAGCTTTGCCGTTCTCGAAGGGGACATAAAAAATCTGGGGAATCTCGTCTACCCAGTTGTCCCAGTGGCGATACATCAAGTCTTCATTGATGCGGCCCGTCGTCTTGTCCAGACCGGCATAGAGCTTTTCGAGATGCTCGGGGCGCTTGACGGGGATGGTGCTGATGTAGACCAATGATTTGTGGTCGGGAGCTATCTTGAAACCTTCAAAACCACGCTCGTGTTCGGCCACCACCGATTCGTTCTTGCTGCCGAGGTCCATCGAAAGAATCTGGGCACCGCGGCAGAACATAATCGTATTGTCGTCAAGCCAAGCAGGGTTGAATTCACTCTGTGCCGTAGTCGTCAGGCGCTCGCCGTCGCCACCCTCGATGGGCATCAGGTAAAGCTCGGCATTGTTTTTGTTCTGTTCCATGTCGGTGTAGCGCAGAGTGTAGACCACCTTACTGCCGTCGGGGCTGATGGCATATTCGCTCATAACACCAAGACTCCACATCACCTCAGGGGTAAAACGGCCGTCCTGGACTTGGACTTGAGGCTTCTCAACGATGACCTCATTGTCGTTCTTCTGCTTCGAACAGGCACATACCAGTGCCAGCGAAGCCATTGTAATCAGTAATTTTTTCATAAAATCTATTTTATTAATTGTTTTTTCAGATTCTTTTCATCAGTTTCTCCACCTTTGCGGCTTTCCACGATGCAAAATCACCTGCTTCGATATGCTCTCTGGCTGCTGCCACAAGCGACAGGTAGAACCGCAGGTTGTGTATCGAAGCAATCTGCAGCCCAAGCAGCTCTTCAGATTTTATCAAGTGGTGAAGATAGGCAAAAGTGTATACCCTGTCAGCCTCGGCAACCGAGTCCCGGTCTATGGGTTCGAAACAGCTTTCCCATTTCTTGTTCTTGATGTTTACCGTTCCTTCCCAGGTAAAGAGCATGCCGTTGCGCCCGTTGCGTGTCGGCATCACGCAGTCGAACATGTCGACGCCTCGCTCGATGGCTTCGAGCAGGTTCGCCGGAGTTCCAACTCCCATTAGGTAGCGCGGACGGTCGGCGGGCAGTATGGCGTTCACCACCTCGATCATCTGGTACATCACCTCGGTAGGCTCGCCGACAGCAAGTCCACCTATCGCATAGCCAACGGCATCGTGGCTGGCCGCATGCTCTGCACTCGCCCTGCGCAAGTCGGCATACTTGCAACCTTGCACAATAGGAAAAAGCGCCTGCTCATAGCCGTAAAGCGGCTCTGTCTCATGAAACCGTTTCATGCAGCGGTCCATCCAGCGGTGTGTCAACTCCATCGACTTCTTCGCGTATGCATAAGGCGACTCGCCGGGAGGACACTCGTCGAAAGCCATCATTATGTCACTCCCGATGCGGCGTTCTATGTCAACCACATTTTCAGGAGTGAAAATATGACGGGAACCGTCTATGTGAGATTTGAATGTACAACCCTCTTCCGTAATCTTTCTGTTGTCAGCCAACGAAAACACCTGAAATCCACCACTGTCTGTGAGTATCGGACGTTCCCATCCCATGAAACGGTGCAATCCACCAGCTGCCTGCAGTATGTCCACACCAGGACGGAGGTAAAGATGATAAGTGTTTCCAAGTATGATCTTCGCGTCGATCTCATGTCGCAATTCGTGCTGATGAACAGCCTTCACACTGCCCACAGTGCCGACAGGCATGAATATCGGTGTCGGTATGTCGCCATGGTCAGTGTGCAGTATGCCGGTTCGGGCTTTAGTGTATTTGTCAGTCTTCTCGAGGTCGAAATGCATTTGCAGGTTGTTAGTTATGTTGATAAATTGTTTTTAAAATAAAATGCAAAAATACACATATTTTGCAAATAACCCCTACTTTTGTAATCCCAAAAATAAAAACAGATGGTTTTTTCAGATCTTCTAAACAGCACAAATACACTTGCTTTGCTGATAATCTTGACGCTCTCGCTTTTGGCATTGTGTCTCTATTATGGTCTCATGTGGATGCGCGTGGGACTCTATAAAAACAGCCGGATTCCCAAAGCCGACGAGGTCGACACCAGCAATTTTCCCTCAGTATCGGTCGTCATCGTGGCTCAAAACGATGCCGACAACCTCAAAAAAAGCCTCCCTTATCTCCTCGAACAGGACTATCCGGACTTCGAAGTCGTTGTCGTCGACTACCTGTCCCATGACGACACCGAAACCAAATTCGTGCTTCGTGTCTGTGCCGACAACTACCCAAACCTCAAACCTGTCAGCTTCCGCGAGGACGTCAACATGTTCCAAGGCAAAAAGTACCCCTTGTCTATCGGAATAAAATCCGCCACCAAAGACGTCATCCTGCTTACTGAACCCGACTGCATTCCGTTGTCGTTCAGTTGGATAAAGGAAATGATGTGCGGCTATATGCGCGGCGCCGACATAGTCCTTGGCTACAGCAGCCTCAAAACACAGAAAAAACTGCTCGGCTACCTGGAACAGTACGACAACCTTGTATACAGCGCCTCCTATATCGGAATGGCCATTATGGGTAACCCCTATACCGGCACAGGACGCAACCTCTCTTACAAACGCGACTATTTCTTCGACCGCGGAGCCTTTATCAGTCACTACAGCATACCCGACGGGGCTGACGACATGTTCATCAATCAGAATGCCAACAAACGCAACACAGCTGTTGTGTACACCGCCGATTCATTCGTTCAGCGCAACGGACGCGACAATTTCCGCCAATGGCACAGCGAGCGTGCCGCTCGCCGCTCCACACGCAGATACTATGGCCTAAAGGATCGGCTTCTCCTGGCCGCCTACCCGTTCTCAGTCCTGCTCTTTCTCCTCTCTCTCGTGCTGCTGCTGGTCTCCGCACCCACGCTATGGCATATACCCGTAGCCATCGCCGCCTTCAAGCTGATTTGGCAAATTGTTTGTTGTTGTTTTCTTGCTAAAAGATTTAATATTAGTGTAGTACAATTTTTATCTCCATTTTTTGAACTTTATTTTCTGCTTGCAAATACTATTTTGGCAATAACATCGTTATGTAGAAAAAAATAATCATTTAAATGGAGCCCACAAAACAGCTGACAACAGAAAAGGCCAAACGCGACTACCAGCTCGTCTGCCGTGCCCGAGAACAGGGCGACCAGCGAGCCTACGCCGACCTTATGCGCATGTATAAGGAGCCTCTCTATTTGATGCTGCTCAAAATGACCAACAACCCTACCGAGGCCGACGACCTTACTATCGAAGCTTTCGGCAAAGCGTTCTCTTCGCTCCACCTCTACACTCCCACACACGCTTTCAGCACCTGGCTCTTCTCTATAGCCACAAACAACTGCGTTGACTTTATCCGAAAAAAACGACTCCAGACCATATACCTCGACGACATCAGAACCAGCACCGGCGACGAAGCCTACGAGTACCCCATAGCTTCCGAAGCACACAATCCGGAAGAATCCATAATCCACCAACAAAGAGTACAGATGCTTCGCGAAGTCGTCAAACAACTCAAACCACGCTACCGACGCCTTGTAGAACTGCGCTATTTCGAAGAAATGTCATACGAGGAAATAGCTGAAGAACTCAATATGCCACTCGGCACAGTAAAGGTACAACTCTTTCGCGCACGCGATCTATTATATAATATCCTCTCTTCCAAAAGAGACCAACTATAAAAACTCATAAACCAAGCTACCGATATAATAACATGAACGACAACGAGCGAGACCGAAGTGGCGACGGAGCTGGACCCCACGAGTCGACTGCAGAACTCACAAACCGGCATATAACCGTCGCATATATATTATACCACACCCAAAAGTGTATCATGTGCAGCATCGCATTGTTGCATGTTTTCTTTTTTGTTTCAACAGCCGACATAAAAGCCCAGACCACAGCGGGAGGACAACTCCGTGGACTGTCCTTGCTTGTCGATGTCGGCACCTTCGTCCCCCACAACTCACACGCCAACTTCTATAACGGCAACCCAAACAACGTCAACACCCTTTACCGGATCCTCCATAGCGAAACCTATGGCAACCAGATTTGGAACAACCTGACCGAACGCGACATGATAGGCAGCTCGATAGCCAACTATCGACAACTGACAGTGGCAGAATACGGCGACATGTACTACAAACTCGCTTTTCAACTCGGCATGGGTTTCCGCTACGATCTTGATAATAACCGCTGGGCATGGTCGATACAATTCGATTACGCAAGACTTCACGCCACCGGAGCAGTCCTTATTAATAGCGGACATAATATGGCGTACCTCTCCAACCAGAACGAATATGTCGTATGCCCCCTGCAGGGAGCTGAAGAACGCATCTATGTGGACCTGGCGCTGATACGAAAATTCAAGACAGCCAACGGTATTGACATAGAATTGGCCGCAGGAGCCAATGTCAACAACACAAAAGTCGAAAGCAGCGACATAAGCATCGGCAACATAACATACAGCATACTGGACGTGTGGGGCGGACAGTCACCCTCATCCTACACTGCAAGTTACGATTACATAAACCAAGGCGGCATAGGATATGGAGCCTTCGCCACTGTCGGATTCGGCTATACCTTGCCCGTAGGCACCGCTATAGGCCTATACTACACCTTCCATTATAACAAAGTGAATCTGGAAGGCTATAGCTCCTTTGCACCACATCATGCCGTTAAACTCACCGTTGCCCTTAACAATTTCAGCATATTCTGACAACAACCGCGTATTCCAAAACACTACTACAACAGAAAACCAAAACAGAAAAACACATAAAACATGATAGATTTTGAACCATTGTCTGAAAGCAGACACACACATTTTGCCAAAGAGCTCTTCGAATCGGCTTTCCCCGAGGAAGAGCGTCCTCCGTTTAGATGCCTCGAAGACCGCGACGAAAGATTCCATTTCCTCATCGCCACACTCGATGACGAACCTCTGGGAATCCTTACATACTGGATCTTCGAGGAATTTGCATACATCGAACACTTTGCCATCGACAAAGAATTCCGCAACCGTGGACTCGGCAAAGCAACAATGCTCAGTTTCATGTCACAGCATCCAGACCAGATTGTGCTCGAAACAGAGATGCCGTCAACGGAACAGGCCGACCACAGACTGGAGTTCTATACAGACCTGGGCTTCACACGCAACCCGCAGGAATACTGGCAACCTTCCTACCACGGCAAAAACATCCTTACTCTTCAGATGATCGTAATGTCAAAATACGAGCTCGATGATGGTGAATTTGACGAAATGCGCGACATCCTATACCGCGAAGTATACCGTTATAATGGCCCGAAAACAAAATAATTTCATTTTTTTTAAAACAATAAATCAAATACATAAACACTAAATCCGAAAATAATCAAAAAAAAATTTTGTCAGTATCGGAAAAGTGTGTACTTTTGCACCCGATTTCGAGAGAACGAAATGACGGCTCCTTAGCTCAACTGAATAGAGCATCTGACTACGGATCAGAAGGTT
>CAMOFI010000101.1 GCA_946613135.1 uncultured Bacteroidales bacterium | reverse complement strand
CAGACAACAGACAATTATAGTACTAACCAATAAAAACAAAAGAGCAAATGAAAAAATTATTGTTTATCCTGACGGTCGCTTTGGTAAGCGGCTTCAGTAAGAGTTATGCACAAACCAAACTCGTAGCAACACTGACTCATGGTGATCAAATCAAAACCTATTATGGTGCTGGTGCCTTTGAGAGTGCGCACAATGCGGCAAAAAGCGGTGATATAATCACTTTGTCAGGAGGATCCTTCACAGGGTTCACGATAACAAAAGCCGTTACTGTTCGTGGAGCAGGAATAGACGATGGTTCTACACGAATTAGTAGCAGTATGTCGATAAATATTCCCGAAAGTGATACATGTAGATTTTCAATAGAGGGTGTGAGGTTTGCAAAAGATTACATTCTCTATCTTTATGGTTCATGTTCTGAGCCACATTTCATAAAATGCAAGTTTGGTTATCTTGACTTTTATGATGATAACAACGACTACAACGCCTCAGCAATAAAAGATGCCATGTTCGTAAATTGTAGGATTGACCAAGAACTTAATATGCGTGGCTCAACCACTGCGATGTTTTCACATTGCTATGTGTACGAGTATGTGAATTATGAAAACGATTCCTCAAAGGCACAGTTCATAAACTGTATAGTAAGGGGAGATTTGCAATATTTTTGTCGTTCGACGTTTGTTAACAGTATAATATGGGGATGTGGGAATTCTAATTATGGTCTTCCTAGTCTTCCTGCCGAAACAGTAGCGATGAACTGTACAGCTTTTAATTTTTATGGTGGTGCTTATTTCAATTCCAACATCTATTCTAAAATGCAAGGCTCTCAAGTGGATTGTACAACATCGGAAACAGAGGAGTTGTTTAAAAACACAGATACTTTTGAACTGAACGATGAGGCCAAGGCGAAATTCTTAGGAACAGATGGTACGGAGATTGGCCTCTACGGTGGACAATATCCATACAACACCATACCTGCCTATCCAAGAATCACAAAACTGAACGTGGCCAAACAATCGACTGCCGACGACAAGCTGAGTGTGGAGATCGAAGTGAGCGCAGCAGAATAGTTCATAATTCATAGTGGCATAGTTCATAGTTTATTTCTTCGAACGAAAGCTTTATGATTATGCGAAAACACATATTATTACTCCTTGCCCTGTGTCTGCACATAGCGGCACGAGGGCAGACCATCATAACCGAACTTGAACTGTCAGGACTGTTCAATACGGTAAGTGCACAGGCTCTATATTACTGGTTTGACTCAGATGAGGCTAACATCCAGGCAGCAGATGACCTGTCAGGAACTTACGTCCTTGACGTGTCACAACTCAGCGACGGCCTCCATACGCTCCACTATCGGGTGACGGGTACGGACAATATCATCTACGCGCTATCCTCCGAGGTGTTCCTGAAGATGACGAACAGCCTTGCCGAGCCAGAAGGCGAAACGCCGGTTGCTGCTGCCCAGGTGCAATATTGGTTTGACAGCGGTGTGGACAACGTGCAAATACAAGAAGGCCTATCTGGTTCTTGGGTCCTTGACGTATCACAACTCAGCGACGGCCTGCATACGCTCCACTATCAAGTGACGGGTACGGACGATGTCATCTATGCGCTATCATCCGAGGTGTTCCTGAAGATGACGAACAGCCTTGCCGAGCCGGAAGATGAAACGCCGGTTGCTGCTGCCCAGGTACAATACTGGTTTGACAGCGATGTGGACAACACACAAATACAAGAAGGCCTATCTGGGTCCTACGTCCTTGACGTATCACAACTCAGCGACGGCCTGCATACGCTCCACTATCAAGTGACGGGTACGGACGATGTCATCTATGCGCTATCATCCGAGGTGTTCCTGAAGATGACGAACAGCCTTGCCGAGCCGGAAGATGAAACGCCGGTTGCTGCTGCCCAGGTACAATACTGGTTTGACAGCGATGTGGACAACACACAAATACAAGAAGGCCTATCTGGGTCCTACGTCCTTGACGTATCACAACTCAGCGACGGCCTGCATACGCTCCACTATCAAGTGACGGGTACGGACGGATTTGTCTATGCCATTGCTTCTGATGTGTTCCTGAAAATGGAGAACAGTATTTCAGAGTATGTAGAAGCACCTGCTGTTGCTGCTACCCAAGTGCAATATTGGTTTGACGACGATGTAGACAACATGCAAATACATAAAGGCCTATCTGGGTCCTACGTCCTTGATGTGTCACAGCTCAGCGACGGCCTCCATACGCTGCACTATCAGGTGACGGGTACGGACAATATCATCTACGCGCTATCCTCCGAGGTGTTTCTTAAGATGGCGAACAGCCTTGCCGAGCCATACATTGAGACAGCAATGGTGGCAAAGAAAATGAAATACTGGTTCGACACGGATATTTCCTCAGCAGTGTTGACCGATGTGGCAAATAGCTTACAGACTATAGATGTTTCCGCATTGCCCAGTGGTCTGCATACATTATATTACCAAATAGTATACGAAGACGGCAATGTCAGCCCTGCTGCAACAGGCATCTTCCTGAAGAACTATGTCGAGGCACAGGCAGAAGGTGAGAACAGCATTACAAAATACCAGTACTGGCTGAATGACAACAGCACAACTTTACAGACGGTGACGCTCGATGCGACGGTCAACCCTTACACGCTCATCGCCCTGCTGCCCATGCAGAAAGTGCCTCTCAGCTCCGGATGCTTCCACTTTGAGGTGAAGGACGGAATGCCGATGATGTATGCTAAGAATGATTTCCATATCCGTTTCCATGATGCTGCCGGATATTTTGTTGACAGCGACAGCAGGCAGTTCATCGACTACAGCATCAGCCAAAATGTTGAGCCAGTGCAGTCTCTCGAAGGATATATGGGCACTGTTTCGTTGAATAAGCCCGATTCTAATGACGTCGTTTGGTATACAATTCATGCAGAACCAGGCGATACGGTAGCATTCTGCTCCAGCCAGGCAACAACAATACAAGTCTTTGCTCCTTCTGGCGCGGAGGTGTTCAAGACCTCGGAGTCAGCCTCGGTGAATTGGGGCGGCATCCATACATGGGAGAGCGGTACATACTACCTCGCCGTGCATGACGTGACAGGAAGCAAAGAAGAGATGACACTCGAATACATGCACATGGACAAGTACGACGTAGTCGACTGGGACGTGCATACCGTCGGCAATGGCGGTTGCAGCACCATCACCTTCAAGGGCAATGGCTTCCGCGACCTGTACGCAGTTGACTTGGTTATTGCCCCAGGCGATACCATCCACTCCGTTGATGTCAGCCACGACAGCGATGCCGAGACAGCCGTGACCTTCGACTTCACCAATGCAACACTTGGCGATTACAATGCCGTGTTCCACTTCACAGAAGAGGACAAGCCCGTCGACAATGTTGTGACAGTTGAAGAAGCCGTAGACATCGAACTGGCAACAGACGTTTCCTTCCCTTCATCCTTCCTTCGCGGCACATCAACGACATACACCATCAAGATTGAGAACAAAGGTAACATGACGGCGTATGATGTACCTCTTGAGATTAGACTTTCTTCAGAGTCTTTTAGCAATATCGAATCTGTTATTTTCAAAGATATTGATGGCAACGATATGGATGTTTTCTCACTTTATTTTAATGAAGAAGATTCAACAAGTGCTGAAGATCAACAGTATTTCATGAATAATGTCCAAAGTTTATCCGGACTATCGACTTTTATCATATTAAGGGACACTATCCGAAATGTTGATGTTGGCTTTTCTGACAGACTAATAACAATCCCCCCAAAACATATCTTTACCATCAAGGTTGAGGTTAAATGTACTTCTTCGATAAATCTATATGCAACAATACCTTCTGATTGGTATTCTATATATTCAGCCATGGAATCTCCGATGCTAAAACTCAAAAAGGGAAATTCGGGAAAAGATTATTGTTGTGAAAAAGAAAAATGGGAGTGTATTGTTGGCAATGCATCTGATGCATTGGGATTAATACCTGTTCCTTTGCTTGGCTGTATTCCTGCATTAGTTGATTTAGGAACCTTTTCAACTTTTGAAATAATGTGCGCAAACGGCAAAGGCACAAAAGATAATATAAAAAATTATTTTGCAAATTATTATAATAATAAGAATGGAAACAGAGGTTCTGCATGGGGTAAAGTGGCAGGTGTCGTCTTAGGTTGTTTTGGAGCAAAGATAATTGGAGTAATCGGAAAGTTACGCTCTAACTTGAAGTCTTTGAATCTGAACAAAAAAATTACTCTTCAACAAGCAGATAATTATGCCCAAATACGCAATGAACTTATTGATGAATACGACAGGATGATGAGATCTGCTGACCAATACTACAAGCAAGGAAACATTACAAAAGCTGAAGAAATCGAAAAAGAAGCCCAAATGTTACTAAATCAGGCTGATGATTATAAGATGTGGGCCGATATAAAACGTTATGAGGCGAGTGAAATAGCCACAGAAATCAAAAAGGTTGAAAATCAAATTGAGCAAGAAAAAGAAAATTTCGATAGAATTATTTCCTATTTAAAAAACGGATATAATTTCTTAGCCGGTAATTTAACTTGTGCTAAAGAACGGTTAGATGCGAAAAATAACTGTCCTCCAAATCCAGACGGTGGCGGCGGCACTTCAACTCCTGCGCCGCCTGCTGACCCCAATGACATATATGGTTATCTGTCGGAGGCGGGGAGCAAGTTCATTGCGGACTCTGTGGCGAGGGTGAACTACACGATTGAGTTCGAGAACGACACGACGTTTGCAACGGCAGCGGCTCATACGATTGTCATTAAGGACACGCTCGACAAAAAAGTCTTCGACCTGACGAAGTTCATGCCAACGAGTGTGAGGATTGGTGAGAGAGAGGTGTTCATCGATGCGGCAGATGTAGTGACGGGCGACGGCAAGACGAGCTTCGTCAGAACCATCGACATGCGACCCGAAATCAATGCCATTGCGCAGGTGGAGGGCGAGTTCAACCAGAAGAACGGTATTGCCCAGTGGACGTTCCAAAGCCTCGACCCGATGACGATGGAGCCGACGGACGACCTGATGCAGGGCATCCTGCCTGTCAATTACAACGGCACGGCGGGCATCGGCGAGGTGATGCTCGAGGTTGGCGTGAAGCAGGGCAAGGCCGACGGCACGGAGCTATCGAACCGTGCAGGCATCGTGTTCGACTATGAAGAGGCCATCCTGACTCCCACCTGGACGAACATTGTGGATGCGGTGGCTCCGAGGAGCATCGTGGATGGCCTGACGCTGCTGAGCGACAGCACGCTGCGCGTCTTTGCCGACGGCGAGGACGCACGTTCGGGCGTGTGGAAGTACGAATGGTACGTCCGGCACGGCGAGAACGCGCCGTGGTGGAAGGAGGGCGAGACGTATGAGGATTGTTTCGACTTCCGCTTCTACAAGGAGATGGACTATGCCTTCTGCGTCATTGCGACCGACTCGGCAGGCAACGTGGAGCGGAAGGAGCTGCAGGCCGAGCGTCTCTTCAAGACCTACGGCGAGGAGTTCGAGGAAGCAGTCAGCCTCGGTCCCATCCCGGCCTCCCCCGTTGGCGACTCCCGCATCTACGACCTCTCGGGCCGCAGGCACGACGAGCCGCAGGAAGGCATCAACATCGTTGGCAGAAAGAAAATCCTGTTCCGCCGCAAAGGGAAATAGACTGTTCACACAGAGCGAGGGTGTGTCATAACAAACGAGCATTCTTTCTTTTTATAATAGCTATTGTTTGTATTATGACACACCCTTCATCGTTATGGTTTTCCGCAGGGGTGCCGACAAAAAATGCAACAGAAATGCAAAACCACTGTCACCCCCATAGCGGATTGTCATCGCTCCTTTCTACAGGAGTCCTTTGTCCCTTTGGGAATGATAAAAAAGCTACGGAAGCAAATTCTTCGCTTTTCACTCTTCACTTTTCACTTTATTTTCGTACCTTTGCGCCCGAAATGAAGAACT
>CAMOFI010000100.1 GCA_946613135.1 uncultured Bacteroidales bacterium | reverse complement strand
GGCCGCAAGGTGGACTTCAAGAACACCATCATCATTATGACCAGCAACATCGGCAGCCGCCAGCTGAAGGACTTCGGCACGGGCGTGGGCTTCAACACCGCCGCCCGTGAGGCCGAAAAAGCCGATATGGAACGCGATGTTATCGAGAAGGCCCTCAAGAAATCTTTTGCTCCAGAGTTCCTGAACCGTATTGACGACATCATATATTTCAACAGCCTCAAGCGAGATGATATCCATAAGATTATCGATATTGAACTGAAGGGACTCTTTAAGCGAATACAAACTATGGGATATGGTATAAGCATCGATGAATCAGCCAAAGACTTCCTTCTGAAGAAGGGTTGGGATGCCCAGTTCGGAGCCCGTCCGCTAAAGCGCGCCATCCAGCGCTACATTGAGGACGATCTGGCCGAGGAAATCATCAAGGCTGACATATTGGCAGGCGACACCATCCACGTAACCACAGCCAAGAGCGACGCCGACTCCCCTGCCCTCGACGACGAAAAGATTGTCTTCGAAATCGAAAAGGGCGAAGCATCGAAGCAACTTAGCGATGCCATCAACGAAAGCATCGAGGAAGAGGCCCTGACAGTATAAAGATTTGGTTTTGTGAAAGACAACAGGCGGCTCAACGAGTCGCCTGTTTTTTGATAAAATTACATCTCTTGCACTCTCTCCAAATGCATAGTCTTTACTTTCGAGGTGCGGTTTCCTGCCCGTTTTTGAGTGGCTTAAACACCCGCTCTTCCACCGAGCTGGCATCACCCTTCGACTCGGTTGTAAAGGGTATGTTGTTGGCCGTAACGGTGATGTACCTTTTCGCGGCCCCGGCAAAGCTACCTACGTAATCGTCGCAACTCGAACACGTCGCTTGCGACAAACTGTACATATACCCACTGATGGTGAAACTGATGGTGCTGCTTGTCAGACTTGTAATGTTAACGGTAAGATTCCACCCCTGCCAATCACCAAGTTGATAGGTGCTTTCACCTATCGTAAGATAGTAATTTTGGTAGTATTGGACAATTTGCACGTTGTCGTTTAGCCAGTATGAATGCTGTATAGTGTCGAGGGTGGCATAGTATGTTCCGGTGCCGATGTTTTCCAGTTGCATCCTGAACCAGGGGAAGTCAGAGTCTGTTGTACCACCAATAACATATGTTCCATCCGAAGTCCAATATTTGCCGATATATCCTGTTGCGGTCCAGGTGGTGCTACCGAAGGTGACAGTCATAGAGGCGTTGTTGCCGCCACTGCCACTGCTTTTGAAGTATGCTGTGTAGGTGGCGTTGCCCGTGACGGTGATGGTACGTGTGGCACTGGTGTTGCCGTCGTTCCACCGCTCGAACACATATCCGCTATATGGCGTTGCTTTCAGCGTGGCCGTGGAGCCGCTGGCGTATGAGCCGCCGCCGGTGACGTAGCCCATAGAGGTGTTGTTGGATTGCACGGTAATTGTATAATATGTAACGTTACTTTTGAAAGTTGCAGTATAATTGGCGTTGCCCGTTACGGTGATGGTACGTGTAGCGCTAGTGTTGCCGTCGTTCCATTTCTCGAACACATAGCCGCTTTTAGGTGTTGCTTTGAGTGTGGCCGTGGCACCAGCGGGGTATGAGCCGCCACCTGTCACCGAGCCCCAACTGGAATTGTTGGTATAGACATTGATGGTGTAGTATGTCACCTTGTCAAAAATGGCCTTCAAACTGGTGTTTTCGTGCATTATCACTGTACGAGGGTTCTCTTTCATTCCGTCGCTCCAATCGACGAAGCAGTAACCGCTATAAGGTGTGGCTGTAAGGGTGGCTTCTTCTCCATTTTTATATTCGCCACTGCCACTGACACTCCCATAGGCAGGATTGTTGGGTACTGCCGAAAGGATGAAAGTGTCCTTGACACAGGAGAAAATCAACAGAATGACGGCTAAAGACGCAGCCAGTACACTTGGTTTGATATGTAGATGCTTCATAATATGTGTTTTTTGTGTTAATTGTTAAAAAGCAATTCCAAGGCGCACAAGCAGTTGGATTACAAAATATTCCTCTGCATCGACATGGACAATTCCTGTGTAGTTTTGCGGATTATTGCCATATTGGTCATAAGAGACATACTCGTACGGCACATCGGCATTCAATTCTATATTCCGAGGTACAGCCACAGCCATCACTTCCAGGTTCAGCTTTTTCCACCATACTCCAAGTCCGGCTTGTATATCACAATAGAGTCTTTTGTTCATTCCTTCATTTTTACTGAGGCTAATAGTTCCATCGCCGTGCTTCATATTGAACGAATCGCCACTGTCGTAAATATAGCGTCCGAAAAGCGTCATATTGAGTCCCACACCGGCATGTAAGTCGACAGAAATGTCAGGTGCAGCCTTGAAATCCAACCCCAGCATGAAAGGTCTTGCATTCAGTGCATGGGTGTAGACAGAAAAGAAAGGATGGTCATATTGACCGTTCGGCAACTCTCGTTGCTGGCCATCAGAGGTATAAATTTGAAAAGATCTCTCGTTATAGTAGCCGTGAAGCACTGCGCTGTACGGAGCAAGTCCATATTCCATACCCCAATATACGGAAAGATTGGAGTTGTTGAACGGCTTGCGGAAACCCCAGTTGATGACGCCGCCAAAAGGCATCGTGCTGCGACGTCCGAAAGTGTTTTCGCTACGGTCGAGATCGAGAGATCCTGCTCCGAAGCGTACAAAATACTGATATTCGGTCTTGATGCGTGTGCGTTTCACACTGACACTACGTGTAGTACTAACCTGTGAATAGATGGTGCTGCCTATACTTAGCAACACCAATAGAACTATATGCTTCTTCATAAGGCGGAGAGATGTTAATTGTCGTTGTTCTTGTCTGAAACTATACGATACTGATTGGTAACCTGCAACCAAGTGGTGTCTTTATCCTCCATAGTTCTGAAATTGACATAGACAGCAGGATAACCGTTTACGATCACAGTGGCTTTGCCATCGGCAACGTATACGTCATACATTGGCGACACAATGACATCGCAGAGATGTTTCTGTGTAGATAGAAATGCCGCTCTGCTCTTCATTTTTTCCACGTCATTATTCATTGAAACAACATCATCCTCACTGAATTTCCATTCATCACGGATACTGCTTTCTCCATCAATCCCTTTCTTCACCAACAATTCGGCAACGAGAGGTTTGACATAGGATGGTGCGTTCATTCCAATTGTCTTTACCTGTGTGTCGCGCACAACGGTGGTTACTTCGTAGCAGCCAACAAGGGAGAACGTTGTGGCAATCAAAAACATACTAACAAGTACTTTCTTCATAATAATTGTTTTTTAAATGGGCTTCTGTGTTACATATTTATTGTCAGCTCCATTCAGGCGAGAAACCGCGATGCACCGTCATGTAGCTCTGTTTCAACATTCGCGTCTGTAACAGTCTCCACCTCGGTCTATCAGCATCCTTGCACACCTCTAAGTATAAGAAAAGCGTGGGACTGCACCTTTTACGCATTGTCTCGACGGTCGTAGGATACCTTGGCTAACAATGACGAAAAAAAACACTTCCACGCATAGCGCAGTGTTTAATAACATCACTCCGTATAGCCAGTAAATTTCCTACGTTTACGAGTACGGAATGAGTAAAAAACTTCTTATCGTCGGGCTGTCATTTATCGCTCCCAACGACAATGCAAAAATACGCATTTATTTTGATTATTCTGCATTATTACTTATAAAAAATTTTTTCTTAGGGTCAATATTTTGACAATCAAATATTAATACCAAAACCACAACTGAAAATGTTATTGTATGATTACGTATTGCAATGGTGTATGGTCGATAAATTGAGGTGTAGTACCAGATGAGCCACTCGATGCCAAGCCGCTCTATGTCGAAGGTGAACCAGCGCACGCTGTTGGGCGTGGAGTGGATGTGTGAAAAGCCGAAAGGCGAATTAAGCGAATTATTTTATTGTTATCAAGTTAATTGTTTTGCAAGCAAAAATGCGAATTACTCGAATTTTAGAGGTTACCCAATGTAAAATAATTTTCCTGCTCGCAGGCGAGCGAAATCTTGTAAATTTATCCCGCCTTCGGCGGTAATGCTGACGCAGTTATTTTTTTATCGTCACTAAACAAAGAGACAACGTTCTTTTCATATTATATTTGGTTAAACCCAAATCGGTCATTAGGCCGACTTCTCGTTATAATGCTCCTTTTTTAGGTCTATTCATGCCATATCAGCATCTCTTTCGGCATCTTGTCCACATCCCTGTTTTGACGTAGCCCGCTACGCCTTCACCAGTGATGCGGCCAAACTGCTCGAAATAAATACCGATCTGACATAAATCCTAACGACCAATTTGGGTTAAAAAAAGGGAGAGCCAGTATAGGCTCTCCCCTTTCGTGTTTTTTTGCAAGCGAAGCGCTTGCGTACCATTATTATTCTTCAGCGGGCCAGACGGGCTGCAGATTGCGGTCGCCGTAGGCGTCGTCGATCTTGCTGATGGTCGGCCAGTACTTGTCGCCGTGTTCCATCGGGAAGGCAGCAACCTTGCGGCTGTAGGGATAGTTCCACTCGTCGGCACAGACCACCTGCATCGTGTGCGGAGCATTGGCGATGGGGTTGTTATGCTCGTCGTACTTGCCGGTCATGATGTCGTCAATCTCCTGACGGATGCTGATCATGGCATCGCAGAAGCGGTCCAGTTCGCTGAGGGGCTCGCTCTCGGTAGGTTCAACCATCAGGGTGTTGTGCACCGGGAAGGCCACCGTGGGAGCGTGGAAACCGTAGTCGTCCAGACGGCGTGCGATGTCGCCGACGCTGACCTTAAGGCTGAACTCGCTAAAGTCGACAATCATCTCGTGGCCACACATACCATTCTTATTGGTATAGAGGATTTTGTAGTATTTCTGTAGACGGGCACGCAGGTAGTTGGCATTGAGGATGGCGTGGCGTGTAGCCTCAGTCAAGCCGTTGCCGCCAAGCATGAGAAGGTAGCCATACGTGATGGGGAACAGAAGCGCATTGCCGAACGGAGCGGCAGCCATAGCGTTGCCCTTCTTTCCGCCCACCTCGTAGATACAGTGCTTGGGCAGGAAGTCGAGCAGTTTCTTGCTGACTGCGATGGGGCCTACGCCTGCGCCGCCACCGCCGTGAGGACCTGCGAATGTCTTGTGCAGGTTGAGGTGGCAAACATCAGCACCCATGTGTCCCGGACTAGTGAGGCCAACTTGAGCATTCATGTTAGCGCCGTCCATGTAGACAAGGCCACCAGCATGGTGGATAATGTCGACGATTTCGAGGATACCCTCTTCGAAGGCACCGTGTGTGGACGGATAGGTGATCATAATGCAGCTCAGAGTATCTTTATACTGGGCTACTTTTTCTTTCAAGTCGTCGATGTCGACATCGCCGCGGTCGTTGCATTTCACCACCACAACCGTCATACCGGCCTTTGCAGCCGAGGCAGGGTTGGTGCCGTGTGCCGAGGCGGGGATGAGGCATACGTTGCGCTCGGGGTGGCCGTTGTCAATATGGTAGTTGCGGATGACGGTCAAGCCGCTGTATTCGCCTGCCGAACCCGAGTTGGGCTGCAGCGAAACGCCGGCAAAGCCAGTGATGATTGCCAGCATGTCCTCCATCTCCTTGATCATCTGGAGCGAACCCTCGGCCTGGTCGGCGGGAGCAAAAGGATGCATACCTGCAAAGCGGCTCCAGCTCAGCGGCAGCATTTCGGCGGCAGCATTGAGCTTCATCGTGCAGCTGCCCAGCGGAATCATGGCGCGGTTCAGGCTGAGGTCCTTGACTTCGAGCTTCTTCATATAGCGCATCATTTCCGTCTCGCTGTGGTATTTGTTAAATACGCTATGGGTGAGATATTTGCTGGTACGGAGCAGGTTTTCGGGAATGTCGCTGAAACAGGTGCAGCAACCCTTGCCATTGCACTGCAGCAGTTCAGGTTCTTTGCCTGCTGCCTTTGCCAGAACGGTGATGATGGCGTTGATATCGTCCTTCGAGGTTGTCTCGTCGATGCTGATGCCGATGCATTCCTCGCAGATGTAGCGGAAGTTGATGCAGTGAGCTTCAG
>CAMOFI010000099.1 GCA_946613135.1 uncultured Bacteroidales bacterium | reverse complement strand
AACAATTACCAATCACGTCAAATAATAATTCAATATTAGATATTATTATTTGACGTTTTTATATGAATACAAGACTACCTACTTAACATAATCGGAATAATGAAAATTTCGGAATATAAAAATAAGCACCTTATTCAGGTGCTTATTTAATATGTTTTTAACGGGATTTTAATTAGTTGCCAGCTTCAATTTTTTCAATTCTTGCTTTGATTTCCTTTGATTCGTTGTACATTTCGAGAGTCACATAGCATGTATTGAGAGCACGCAGGCAGCTGTAAAGGTTTGGACGGTGTTGAGCCTGGCCTTCTTCATTGAGACCATCAATGAACGAAATTGCGGATTTCAGATAAGGAATGGCTTTTTTGAGGAACTCGTTACGTTCTTCGGTCAATTTGTCCATAAGTGCCGTAGATTCGTCAGAATAGTCGCCGGATTCGATGATTTTATTGATGGCGTCGTTTTTGTCTGCAGCACGGTTGATCATCATACTGCCTAAGCCATTGTTGGCTTCGAACTGGTTAGGAAGCAGTTCTGACGATTCAATGTACATTGACTCGGCTTTGGCGTAATCTCCTGCCTGGTCGTGAATACCGGCAGCTGCACATAGCAGCGATGTGTATGCAGGAGTATTTTTGCTTTCCTCAACGGCTTTGTCTGCCAGTTCAATACCCTTGCTATTGTTGCCAGTCCACACATAAGCCTGAGCAAGAAGGAGATTTGCTGCGGGGTCTTCGGGCATGACTTTGGTGAAACGCTCAGCGGTCTTGATAACATTAGCGGTGTCTTTTGCATCTTTATAGACGCCGTACATAACTGTATAGACCTGTTTCATGCGAGGTTTGAATTCATCTTTGACGGTGCTGCGACGTACGAGCGGGCCATAGTATTTTTTTACGCCTTCGTTGTCTTTAAGCATTTGGCAGCAGTAGCCGGCGATGTATCGTGATTCGTTAGAGAGGTCAGCATCGCCAGTGTTGTTGAACACCTTGATGGCTTTGTCAGAGAATTCGAGTGATGTCTTGTAGTCGCCATTATTGAAAAGGGCAATACTTTTGTTGTAGAAATCGCCACCTACCATGCTGAAGATGTATTTCAGGTCGAAATCCTTGTCTTTGTCGAGTTCTTTGCAACGCAATGCGGCATTGTATGCTTTGTCGCACCATTCGGGGTCAAGGTCTTTATACTTTTTGAATTTTGAGCTAGGATCGGTGGCAGCATTGCCAATCTGGCTATAAATAAGACCTGCATAATACCATGTCTTGGCATCATCTTTGGTGTCTTCGTGAACACAGGCTTTATCGATAGCAGCCTTGGCTTTGTTTAAGTAACCTCTCTTCAGATCCGACATGGCGCTCTGTACGTTGAGGGTCTGCGCATTCACGGCTAAGCCGAGTGAGAGGAGCGCTGTAAACAATGCAATTTTTTTCATTTTTGAATCTGTCGTTTTAAGTGTTATTTTCTGTTTTGTATTTGTCGATAGTAGAATATTGTGTCGATTAAGAAATATTAAGTTTTATTCTTGCGAGGTCTCCCCTTCCGGTTGGGTAGAGTTGGAGGTTGTTCCTTCGTCATTCATAGTCTCGTTGTTGACGATAGCATCGTCTTCGTCATTGCTGACGGGTGCAACACTTTCACTATCGGGTTCGGCATCTACTTTTGTAATGGAGGCGATAGTGTCTTTGCCTCGCAGGTTGATGAGTTTCACACCCTGTGTGTTACGTCCGAGGACACGCAGGTCGGCGACGTGCATACGGATTGTTATGCCAGAACGGTTGATGATCATAAGGTCATTGTCGTCGGTGACATTGGTTATTGCTATGATTCCACCTGTTTTGTCGGTGACTTTCATTGTTGTGACGCCTTTGCCGCCGCGGTGTGTCGGTCGATAGCCCTGATTCTTTTCTGGGTCGTATCTGAGCAAGGAACGTTTGCCGAAGCCTTTCTCGCTAACCACCAGTATGTTTTCGTCTTCGTCATTGGTACAGAGCATGTCGATTACGTAGTCGTCGTTGGGCTCAAGAGTAATACTCTTCACGCCCGAAGCGCCACGTCCCATTGGACGGAACTCGTCTTCGCTGCAGCGGACCACTTTGCCCTGACGCGATGCGATAAGGAGCTGGCATGTTCCGTCAGTAAGACGAGCCGTGAGCAGTTCGTCGTCTTCGCGAATACCAACTGCAATAATACCATTGGTACGCGGGCGCGAATAGGCCTCGAGGGTTGTCTTTTTGACGATACCGTTTTTGGTGCACAGAACTATATAATGATTGTTGAGATATTCTTCATCTTTAAGATTTAGCACATTGACATATGCTTTGACCTTATCGTCCGGTTCGATACTGATCAGATTGAGGATTGCACGGCCTTTGGAGTCCTTTCCACCCTCGGGAATCTCGAATGCACGGCGCCAATAGCAACGTCCCTTTTCTGTAAAGAAAAGGATATAGTTGTGGTTGGTGGCCATAAAGATGTGTTCGACAAAGTCTTCGTTGCGGACGGAACTGCCTTTAGAGCCAACACCTCCCCTGCCCTGAGCTTTGTATTCGGACAGAAGAGTACGTTTGATATAGCCCATGTGTGAAATAGTGATTACAACTTTGTCGTCTGCAATCATGTCCTCAATGCAGAAGTTAGAAGCGTCGAACTCGATGCGTGTACGGCGGTCGTCACCGTATTTGTCGCGTATTTCGGCAAGTTCGTCTTTTATGACGCTCATAAGGACATTATGGTCGCCAAGTATTTCCTTGCAACGTTCAATGAAGGCCATTTTCTCATCGTATTCAGCTTGCAGTTCGAGGCGGTTCTGCTTTGTCAGTTGGCCAAGACGCATGGCAATGATGGCGCGGGCCTGCAGATCGCTGAATCCCCATTTGTCCATCATACCCTGTCGAGCATCGTCTTGGGTTTCAGACTGGCGAATAAGGGCAATTACCTCGTCCAGTATGTCGATCATTTTCAAAAAGCCGAGGAGAATGTGCGCGCGTTCTTCCGCTTTTTTCATATCGAAACGAGTGCGCCGTGTCACGACATCTTCACGATGCTCTACAAAGCACTGGATAAGGTCTTTAAGATTGAGAAGTTGCGGACGTCCCTTGACCAAAGCGATATTGTTGACAGCGAAAGAGGACTGCAGGTCTGACAGCTGGAAGAGCTTGTTGAGGACGATATTAGGTACGACATCGTGACGCAGATAGTACACCACGCGGATGCCATCTTTATCTGATTCGTCGCGGATATCGGTAATGCCGACTATTTTGCCGTCTTTAACAAGCTGAGCTTGTTTTTTTATCATTTCGGCCTTGTTGACGTTGTAAGGGATGCTGTGTGCGACAATCATTTCACGGCCTTTCGCGTCGGTTTCGAATGAGGTTTCGGCGCGGATAATGATAGAGCCTCTACCCGTGGTGAAAGCTTCACGCACGCCATTATAGCCATAGATTATACCTCCGCCCGGGAAATCGGGAGCGGTGATATACTTCATAAGCTCTTCGATTGTAATCTCGGTATTGTCGATATAAGCGATACAACCGTTAAGTACTTCACGGAGGTTGTGTGTTGGCATATTCGTTGCCATACCTACAGCGATACCGTTCGAACCGTTGACGAGCAAGTTTGGTATTTTAGCCGGGAGCACGGTAGGTTCTTCGCGGTCGTTGTCGTAAGTAGGCATCATGTCGACAGTTTCCTTATCGATATCGGCGAGCATTTCATTGGTTATCTGTTTCATGCGTGCCTCAGTATAACGCATGGCTGCAGCACCGTCGCCATCGATAGAGCCGAAATTTCCTTGTCCGTCGACAAGAGTGTAGCGCATGGCCCATGGCTGTGCGAGGCGCACCATGGCTCCATATACCGAAGAGTCGCCATGCGGGTGGTATTTGCCAAGCACCTCGCCGACAACAGTTGCAGATTTTTTGTAGGAAGTGTTGTAGTACAATCCCATATCGTTCATAGCGAAAAGGATGCGGCGATGGACAGGTTTGAGGCCATCACGCACATCAGGCAAGGCGCGAGAAACGATAACGGACATGGCATAATCGATATAAGCCGACTTCATTTCGGTTTCTATATCGACTTGTGTGATTTTTTCGTTTTCAGATACCATTAGTTATATTTTATTCTATTGTATTCTAATATTGTAAAAAGACAATTTGTTTGTTTTAAAAAAGCAAAATTACATTTTTTTCCTCGAACAGTTCATTTTTTTTTGAATTATTAAGCATTTATTATAAACAAGCGATGTGAATAATCGAAGGCGTGACAAAATGACAGACGCTATTCACAACACTATGTTAATAATATAGTTTGGCTTAGAAATTGATAGATGGAATAATGTAGTAATTTTGAACTTTAGAAATGCGTCTGTGCATTTTTATACAATACACTGATACATATAGCAATACATGGAAGCCAAACTTAGCAAAAACAGTAAAAAGGTAATAACAAACAGTCGTGACGAAGCCATTAGGCTTAAAAATGGCAATATAGGAGTGGAGCATCTGTTTCTTGGAGTAATAAGAGAGCCAGAATGCTCTGCCTACAAACTTCTTACATCATTAGGCGTTGATTTACAATCTGTCAAAAACCGTATCGAAACAGCTATCGGTCGTCAGGTGTCGGACATAACCTATACTGAAGACAGCCAGATACCGATGCTAAAGCAGACCGAAAAGGTATTGCGGCTTGCGTTTTTAGAATCGACAAAGCTGAAGGAGCCCGAAATCCGCACGGAGCACCTTGTTTTAGCGATTCTGATGGAGAACGAAAACGTAGCTGCGCGCCTTTTGGAGCGCGAAGGCCTGACGTACAACAAATTTTTCGACATTTTGAAAAAGAATCGTGGAGATGCAAATGCCGAAGAAAATGCAAGCGATCCTTACTCGCCTAAGTTCGACATGAATTACGACGACGATGACGACTATCCTTATGCCAACCCCGACGAAACACCTCGCAACGAGGACAGCAAGAACAGCAGGACACCGGCATTGGAGAATTTCGGACGCGATCTGACCAAGGCAGCCGAAGAAGGAAGGCTTGACCCAATTGTTGGTCGAACAAAAGAATTGGAGCGCATTGCACAGATACTAAGTCGCCGCAAAAAGAACAACCCCGTACTTATCGGCGAGCCCGGAGTAGGCAAGTCGGCAATTGCAGAGGGGCTTGCCCAACGCATTGTCGAGGGGCGAGTTCCGCGCACACTCTACCACAAGCGTGTCATATCGCTCGATTTGGCATCACTCGTGGCTGGAACAAAATACCGTGGACAATTCGAAGAGCGCATGAAAGCCATACTCAACGAGTTGGAACACAACCACAACATAATACTATTTATCGACGAGATACACACTATTGTAGGAGCCGGCAGTGCGTCGGGTTCGCTCGATGCATCGAACATGTTCAAACCAGCGCTTGCTCGCGGTGAAATACAATGCATCGGGGCCACCACCCTCGACGAGTACCGTCAATATATAGAAAAAGACGGGGCTCTCGAACGCCGCTTTCAGAAAGTCCTTGTCGAAGCGTCGAGCAAAGAAGAAACACTCGAGATACTGACAAACATACGCGACAAATACGAAGACCATCACATGGTGCAATATACCGACGAAGCGTTGAAAGCCTGTATTGACCTGACTGAGAGATATGTAAGCGACCGTCTGCTACCCGACAAAGCCATTGATGCAATGGACGAAGCCGGAGCCCGTGTGAGGATAGCCAACGTACGTGTGCCACAAGAAATAATCGACATGGAACAACGTATAGCCGATGTGGTGAAGCAGAAAAAAGAAGTTTTGCTTCAGAAGAACTACAACGAAGCTGCGGCCCTGCGCGACGAGGAGAGGAAACTCAACGCCGAGCTCGAGCACATGCGTCGCACCTTTGAGGAAGACGAGCGAGGCAACCGTGTCAAGGTAACCGAAAATGACGTTGCAGAAGTCGTTGCAATGATGACAGGTGTTCCCGTACAGCGCATTGCCCAAAACGAAGGCACACGTCTTCTCAAAATGGAGGAAGATCTGAAAGGCACTGTCATTGGACAGGACGAAGCCATAATGAAAATCAGTAAAGCCATACGCCGCAACCGTGCTGGCCTCAAGGACCCCAACAAGCCTATAGGAACTTTTATCTTTCTGGGCCCCACAGGTGTAGGAAAGACCTACCTGACAAAAGTTTTGGCCAAGTATTTATTTGACAGCGAACAATCGATGATCCGCATAGATATGAGCGAATATATGGAGAAGTTCGCTGTGTCGCGCCTCATCGGAGCGCCTCCGGGATATGTAGGCTACGAGGAGGGCGGCCAGCTCACCGAGAAGGT
>CAMOFI010000098.1 GCA_946613135.1 uncultured Bacteroidales bacterium | reverse complement strand
TGCCGTATGCTGTCGGGAAGTCGAGCTGGTCGTTGTTGGCGCCGAGGTTGAACATGAGGTCGAAGACAGCCTCCTGAGTGGCCTCGGGGTCGCAGTTGGGTTTGTCGACTTTGTTGATGACGACTATGGGCTTCAGACCCAGTTCGATGGCTTTCTGCAAAACAAAACGCGTCTGTGGCATAGGACCTTCAAAGGCGTCTACGACGAGCAACACACCGTCGGCCATGTTCAGGACGCGTTCCACTTCACCGCCGAAGTCGCTATGGCCAGGGGTGTCTATGATGTTGATTTTGTGGTCGCGGTAGCGGACACTCACGTTTTTCGAAAGGATGGTGATGCCGCGTTCACGTTCGAGGTCGTTGTTGTCGAGAATAAGGTCGCCAGTTTCCTGGTTGTCGCGAAAAAGTTTGGCTTGATGCAGCATTCGGTCGACAAGGGTGGTTTTGCCGTGGTCGACATGTGCTATAATTGCCACATTGCGAATATTTTGCATTGATTTTAGCTATTTAGAATTGAAATGCAAAGATACGAAAAATATGTGGTTCGCAATATATTTTTATATTGTTCGTTAATATTATCAATGCATTTTTAGGCGAGAAAGCCTGTATGCTAACCATTCGACCTATGTACTATAATGAGCTTTTCAAATTGACATCGTCTGCTTTTGACGATTTGGCGCGAACATTGTCGCGTGCAGAGTACTGCAGTCTTCTTGGACAGTGGCACATCATGACGGCACCGATGGAAGACAGCGTGGAACAAGGTGAAAAAATGCTGAGAGAGGCCGCCGCGCTCGGTGATGCCGAAGCAAAGCTGCACTTGGCCAATATGTACCGTTTGGGAGACTTTGGCCATGTGGATATGGACGAGTACGGCCGTTTGCTTGCCGAGGCCATCGATGGAGGTTGCCAGCTGGCTGAAATCAGGTATTGCAAGGATATCGCTTATGGAGTGGCGCAAAAGGCTGATTTGGATAGAGCAATCGAAGAGACGCGAAGAAGACTCGCGTCGCATGACACTCCCGATCCTCGCTGGTATGACACTTTGGGTTGGATGCTGCATGGGAAGGAACGTTATTCGGAGTCTAATCAGATGTTCCTCAAAGCAATAGAACTTGGGTATGTCGATTCGTACATAGGTCTGACGGATATGCCTGAAAAACAGCAGGAAGGGCGCGAGGCCGGCTGCGGCGGCAGCTGTGTGCTGCTTGCCGAAGAGTTGAAGAGAAAGTATGACGAGAACAGCGGAAACGATACCAATGCCGTAGAGTGCTTCTCGGACGATGAGCAAAAGCGAGAGTACCTTAGAATCAACTATAACTACCGCAGGGAGTTGGCGATAGAGATCGAGCATCTGTACGAAGAGGCGGCACGTATGGGCGAAACATTAGGTCTGTACTATCAAGGAATGCTTTATTATAAGGCGCAATATAATCATTATGAGGACGATGGTAAGGCTTTCGACTGTTTTATGCGAGGCAACCGCTTGGGCGATTCCTTCTGTATGTCGATGTTGGCCGACATGATTCTCGAAGGCCGTACTCCGGAGGAATATAGCTATGAGGATGCTTGTTTCTTCCAACTCAAAGCGCTCCGCTATGGCGACGACGACCAATTGGCGTCGGTGTTGTATGCATATTTCGAGGGCAATCTGAAAGAATACGCCGACGAAATAGAAAGCTATTATCTGCCAAGATTTTACGAAGAAGTGGACGACATCGAAGACGACGATGGCCGCTACGATGCCTGGGCTTGAAAACTACGTGTGGAAACTCTTATTTCCGAAAGCTTTGTAAAATTCAAGAAATAAATTTTTTGTTCCAGATTATACAGCAAATTCCGACTCTTTGCTGATTTTGGCAGCACGTTCCTCCACCTTTTTGTGTTCGTGACTGGAATTTAGTTTTTTATTTCGTAGGCGAGGCGTGTGCCGGTCTTGCGGCGCTCGGTGGTTGTCCAGTCGTCGCAGTCTGCACCGTATGCCATTGCGGCATCCTTGTAGTCGTCGCTGTAGCTGTGAGTCTCTTCGTAGAGTTCGTATGGCTGGATGACGATTTGACCGAGGTCGCTCCATTTGTCGCCTTCGGCTTTGAGGTCGTCGAAAAACTGTTGCGGAAACTCGCTGGGCTTGTAGGTCTTGTATTTTTCGGCTCTCCAATGGCTATGTGCGAGGAGTACGTCGAGTTCGTTATTCTCATCTGTGTATGAAGCCAGCTGTCTATCATTTTGTATCAGTAGGCGTGCTTCGTCCAGCGTATGGTACTCTGTTTCCTGCTTGGGCCATTGGATGTGAAGTCTCACATCGTAAATGGTGAGATTGTCGTACACTTCGCGCTCAGCGATGATGGTGCCGCCTTCAACCAGTGTCGATACGGGGTACGACTTGTAGGGGTCGTTGTGGAACGGCATGTCGTGATGGACAATGAGGTGCTTGCCGTCGTAGTGGTCGGTGTGACGGTCGATATAGACATTGAAAATCAGTTCGGGAGTAAGGCTGTATTGTTCGTCGTCGAGGATTATTTCCCACGGCTCGTCGAGTGGATGCTCAGTTGATGAATGGTAGTCGCGCAGCACTCGAGGCAGCATTTCGCGCTCCTCGTCGTCGAGAGCGTACTCGTTGTCGCCAACCATACTTTTCAGCGTTGCGGTGAGCCACAGGCGCAGTCGCGTTTGCGGGATGCGGTGGCTTTCGGCGCGGCTCTTTGATTTTGTAGCCGGAACGCCCGTGCCGTGCGGCATGTCGGTGACGGCAATGCGAGGAGACTCCTGACGAGGTTTGCCGTTGCGGTCGATGCCGTAGAAAGTGGGGTGGAAGAAGTGGTGGCTGCGGTCGTCGCCGAAACGCGGGTCGTTGTAGGTGCGGTTCCAGTTGTCGCTCCAGTCGAGTCCCTTGCCTTTGGCGAAACAGCGGAACACGGGTTCTCGATAGCTGGCATCGTTCATCTCGGCGATGTCCCAGCCGATATGCATAACCGATTTAGGAATGTAGAGTTCTTTTAGTTTGTCGCAAAAGGCGAAGCATTGGCTGCCGATGCTTTTGACGCCGTCGGCCAGATACACTTCCTCAAGGTCGTTGCAACTGATGAAGGCTTTGCAACCTATGTCGGCAGGCCCTAAGATGGTGACTTTGCGCAGCCTTTCGCAATATTGGAAAGCTCCGGCTTCGATTGTTTCGACGCTTTCGGGAATGACGACGCTCTTCAGTTTTTTTGTGCCTCGGTAGCTGTCGCGAACCTTGAAGGCAGTGTGTTTTACGACTTTTACTCCGTCGGGGATGACCACGTCGGGCTTGACTACGGTGCAGCGCTCAAGTATGCCGTCGTGGATTTCGAATACGTTTTCCATGATTTTTAGGTTAAATAGGGTTATGGTATTAGGCTATCAGTCGTCGATTTCGAGACGTATAGTTAGCGTGAAAGTGGTGTAGTCCAGTCCTTTCGATGCTTTGAACGGTTCTTCGGGTCTCAACGTTATGTTGCGTTCGTCGTAGCGTATGGTCATACTGTTGTCGTCGTAACAGATTATCTCGGGTATGCCGAAAAGTCTGGCACCTTCGGATGGAACGGGCATATCGTCAATGCGAATGGGATGCAGCGAATAGATATTTGGGTACTTGAAAGCGGCAAAGGTGCCGGGTCGGGCATAGCATTTGCTTTCGCCGAACATGTTGTGGTCGGCTCGCCAATCAAGGTCTACCTTACAAACGTCCCATTTGGGCGGATAGTCGGCGGGTAGCGAGAAGGTGTAAGTACGTTGGAAAGTGCGTTCGGCAGTCTTGATGGCGGCATCGATTTCAATCGATGTGACATTGTCCAGAAGACTCTTCGCATCGTCTTCTGCCAGTCGGTCAATCAGTTGCTTCGGAAAGTCTTTGGCGTCGATGAGGCAGTATTGGCTTGTTGGTTTCCGATAGTTGCGTCCCAACGAGATTGCCAGCTGTGTGCATATATGCGAGCGGTCGAAAAGTGATGCTTGCTCGCTGAGGTTCAGCGGGTGTCCGTCGCTTAGGTCGAAGTTCGTGGGGTCGTTCCATTCCTGTTTTTCTTTGGCCATCAGCAGGAGCAGAGCTATGTGTGGACTGCCAGCGTAGGAGGGGTGTCCCGTCAGGTAATTGTTGAGCATAAATGTATTGCCGTTCATTACGTAGCATTCGTTCATGTTTCCGTTTGGATATAAGAACGATGTGCAAGTCTGGACCAAAAGTCCTTTGATGGGAGCACCCATCTGTCCGCAGTCGGCCATCTGGCGTGCAAGAGCGTTGGGGAAGTCGCAGTGGTCGTAGTCGGCGAATTCCGACGGGACAGGATAGTTGGTATAGGTAAACACCTTGTAGTACAGTCTCGTGATGCGAGTCCCATCGGGTAGCATTTTCAGTGTCTCCAGCCGTTTTTCGGGCTGAGCCTGCCAGTCGATGTTGGCATCCAGAAGCATTTGGATGCATTGTCCAAGCCTGTTGTCGCCTTTCCAGTCTGAGCCGGGGCGGGCTCCGCTCATGTCGATGACGGCAGGAGTGGTGCGGTATTCGCGAATGATGTTTTTCATTTAGTTAAGGTTACGGTTAAGGTTACGGTTAAGGTTACGGTTATGGTTATGGTTAAGGTTAACGTTAAGGTTAAAGTTAAAGATAACGTTATGTCTACTTTTCCCTCATTGTGAAGCTGCGGAAGCGCGATGTGGTCGACGAGGTTTCCAATACGCGTATCAGTTTGTCGCCGAAGTGCATCGTCTTGTCGTCGCTGTCGGGATTCTCGGTGTGGTATACTTGGAACAGACGGTTGAAGTCGCGCAGGAAATCGGCGCTGCGCACGTCGAGGATTATCTCATAACATATCTCGCTGCGGGGGTTCATTTTGAAGGTGCAGCGATAGTCGGCAGTGTTGATGATCATTACGCCCTCCACGTTGTTGCCGGCAGGCATATAGGTGATGTCGAACTGCTGGCTTTCGGCACGTTCGTTGCCGACAAAAGCTCCGAGCGACTGCACGATGTGGTGCGCGTCACGACCAAGCTGTTCGGCGATGTACGAGGCCTGTGCCTGTGCAACAAAAGTGCACAGGGTCAGTATTATAGTGAGTGCGAGGTGTTTCATTTTGCCATTCTTTCCATTATGTTGACAATAGTGTCGTGCATCTGATTGTGATATTCGTTGAGGAAAGTGCCGTCGGCGCGGTTGGCGATAATGAGGCATACGGTCAGAGCGTTGTGTCCCATTATCCTTGACAGTCCGTAGATTGCCGATGTCTCCATTTCGAGATTAGTGATTTTCAAGTTGTCCCAGCAGAACGATGCCAGTCGCTCGTTGAGGTCTTTGACACTTGGGGCGATGCGAATATGGCGGCCTTGTGGAGCGTAGAATCCTGGTGCAGTGGCTGTAATGCCGCGCACGGTGAAGTCGGCGACTTTGGCCATCAGGGTGTCGCTACCCTTGACGCAGTAGGGGCGTGCCATCCGGTCGGGCAGCTGCATGTGTTTTACGAAGGTTTGTGTCATGGCCTCTTCAAGCTGGCTGTCGTCATGCTCGTAGTAGTTGAGCAGTCCGTCGAGGCCGACAGCATAGGCCGATGCCACAAGGCTTCCTACGGGTATTTCGCTGTGCAATGAACCCGAGGTGCCGATGCGAATCATGTTCAGTGTGCGGTGCTTGTCGCGAATTGTCCGCGATTTGAGGTCGATGTTGGCTGCGGCGTCGAGCTCGGTAACGACGATGTCGATGTTGTCGCATCCCATTCCGGTACTCAATGCGGTGAAACGTTGTCCGTGATACGTTCCGGTCAAGGCATGAAGTTCGCGGTTGGTGCTTTCGAATTCGATGTTGTCAAAGATGTCTTTGAACATGTTGACTCGGTTGGGGTCGCCGACAAGGAAGATGTTGTCGGCCAAATCGTTGCCGGTCATATTAATGTGGTAAAGGCTCCCGTTGGGAGCCAGTACCAATTCGCTTGATTTAAGTTGATTCACTATGTATGAATTTTGTTGTTCTGAATTGTAAATGTTATGTTTAGCGTCTGCTGCGAGAACCTGAGTTCGTCGTTGTGCCACGTGTTCCTGTTGTGGAACTGCTGCGCGAAGATGTGTTTGTTGTCGTGTTGCTGCGGTTTGAGCTGCTTGATGATGTTGCCGTTCCGCGGCTGCGTGTGTTGCTAGTATTGGCCGATGTACCTCTGCTGCCGGTGCTGCCAGTGTTGGCCGATGTACCTCTGCTGCCGGTGCTGCCAGTGTTGGCCGATGTTCCTCTGCTGCCGGTGCTGCCAGCGTTGGTTGCCGTGCCTCTACTGCCGGTGCTGCCATTGTTGACTGTCGTTCCGCGGCTTGTAGTTCCTG
>CAMOFI010000097.1 GCA_946613135.1 uncultured Bacteroidales bacterium | reverse complement strand
TTCGCTTTGTTGTCTGCAGGACGGCGAACCCGACGGCTTGCAAAGCAACAGCGAACCCGATTCTTAACATAAACCATCAATACAAAATGCAGAAATATACTAAAGTAGCAGAAATAAAAGATGCCATCGCAAAAGCTAAGGCCGACGGCAAAACAATAGGTTTGGTGCCCACCATGGGCGCTTTGCACGAAGGTCACCTGTCGCTGATACGCCGTGCCGCGCAGGAGAACGACGTCGTGGTTGTCAGCCTGTTTGTCAATCCTATCCAGTTCAACAACAAGGAGGACTTGGCAAAGTATCCGCGTACGGTGGATGCCGACCTCAAACTTATAGAGGGTGTCGATGGTACGGTCTATGTGCTTGTTCCTTCGGTAGAGGAGATGTATCCGGAGCCGGTGAAGGATGAGTATCATTTCGGTCCTCTCGAGGAGGTGATGGAAGGGCCGCAGCGTCCGGGCCACTTTTCTGGTGTGGCTGTCGTGGTGCGTCGTCTGTTCGACATTGCCACCCCCGATAGAGCCTACTTTGGTGAGAAGGACTACCAGCAGTTGGCAATCATACGCAATCTTATCGAACAGATAAAGTATCCGATTGAGATTGTGGCCTGCCCAATAGTGCGTGCCGAGGACGGTCTGGCCCTCTCGAGCCGCAACATGCGTCTTTCGCCCGCAGCACGCGCCATTGCACCAGCCATCCACGATACGCTCGAACAGGCCGCCGAGATGGCCGAATATGAGGACGTGGACGACGTGAAGGAGTGGGTGATGAGCACTTTGGGCTCGTTCCACGAGGTCAACGCCGACCAATGCCCCGACGGACTGAAGTTCGAGCCCGAATATTTCGAAGTCGTCAACGCGCGTACCCTCCAGCCCATCGAGAACTGGGACGAGGCGGGCGACGATGGTGCCGTAGGCTGCATCGCCGTATGGCTCGACGGAGTGCGACTGATAGATATCGTCAAGTTTTAAAACTTCGTACGAAAACGAAAACGAAAACGAAAACGAAAACGAAAACGAAAATAGGCGGCGCCGTTCGGCGCCGCCTATTTCATTTCCAGTAGAACCCAAATAATCGTTGACCTCAACATTCGCAAAACTTGAGTTTTGTTTGCAAAACTAATTCGTTGTGTTGCATAAACATATTCGTATAATTCGCGAAATTCGTGTTCAAAAAAAATAGAGGTCTACTATTTACGTTCAAAAAATTAGCGGTCTCCTATTCGTATTCGAAATATTCGGTGACTTTCCAGCTGATCTGTTCGTTGGTGCT
Organism: uncultured Bacteroidales bacterium; assembly: GCA_946613135.1. GTDB lineage: Bacteria > Bacteroidota > Bacteroidia > Bacteroidales > P3 > Colimorpha. The sequence goes on along the minus strand of CAMOFI010000097.1, from coordinate 5,178 downwards.
GCTATATGAACTCTCTTGGCTGCGCGAAACAGGCCACTTGCCGTCGTAGGTGTAGGTGTAGTTCTCCTCTTCGCTGCCTCCGTCGAGGTCGGAAAGGACAACCTTCGTGATGTTGTTTTTGTTGCAGAACTCTACGCCTGTCTCGCTCTCTCCGTAACCGCCGAACAGGAGACCAAAGCCCTTGAAGGGGTTGTTCTTGTCGTCGTAGGTGAAAGACATCGTGGCGTTGCCGTATGGCGTGACAGCGGTGATTTTGCTTACGTTGTCACCATCCCAGGTGAGGTTCATCTTGATGCTCTGAGTCGATTTCGCAGCTTTGGCGTGCAGGTTGCGGATAACCTTTTCGGTAGCCTTGCTCTGAGGAATTATGTTGCCAAGCAGCAACTTCTCCATGCGGCTGACGGAAGCGGATTGCTTGCCGTAAATGCTTTCGTCAACCGTCATCGTTATAGTGCTGATTTTCTTGCCGTCGTGTTCGAACTCGTAGACAAAGTCGGGAGTCGTCTTTTCGTCATAAATTTCAGCTTTCTGAAGTTTCTTGCCGTCGTAGGTGAATACCATACGGAAATCGTAGTTCGCTGTGACCTCGGTCAGCTGGCTGCCGTCGTAAGTGAAGCGCAGCACATCCTGATCCCCGTCGAGCACCATATTGCCCTCGTTGTCGTAGTCGTATGACGGATACACTATCTGCGCAAGTTTCTTGCCGTCCCAGGTCCACTGCTCGGTGACGTGCTTGGGCGTGCCATTCGTCTCGGTTTGCCATCCTTCGCCATTGTTGTACGAATAGCTGTTCGATACTTCTTCGTATACTTTTGCGATTTTCTCCTTGGGGTTGTACTTGCCATCTTTCTGGCAGGCTCCGAAGAGGAGCAGGGCAGCGGCTGCTGCAAATAAGACTGTTCGTTTCATGGTTGTTTTTTTTAAAGTTACAATAATATAACGTTTTAGGTGCCGAAATCTTACATTCGATAATGAAATTTTCAAAAAAATCGTATCTTTGCAAAATAATTATTGATTGTCAACCATCACTATATAATACGTATACAGATGAAGAAATCACTCATATTTGCAATTGTGACGGCCTTTGCCGTCTTTCATTTTTCGAATTTGCAGGCTCAGGACAATATCAGCGACAGCATCGATGTGCTGCACTATGACCTGCGGCTGGATATTGGCAACAGGAGTTTTAAACGCATGGAGGGCTCGACATCGGTAACGATGCGCCTCTTGCGCCAGGTAGACAGCATAGCCCTCGAGCTCTGTCCGGCGGATGTCGACTCGGTGTGGGTAGACGGTGTCGCTGTGCCGTTCGACTTCGAAGAGCAGCAAAGACTGCTGCGTGTTGCGAACACGGCATCTGCTGGCGACACTCTTACGATGACCGTCTTCTACCGCAAAGGCCAGCACGTAATGCAGTTTGGATGGGGCGGATTCTACTTCGACAACAACATCTACTACAATCTCGGCATAGCCATTTATGAATATCCGCACAATGTCGGAAAAGCCTGGTTTCCCTGCCGCGACAATTTCTATGACAAGGCCACCTACCATTTCGAAATCACCGCCAAACCCGAATGGAAAGCTATCTGCACAGGCCTGCTCGACACGGTGGTGAACCATTCCGACGGCAGCAGCACGTGGTGCTGGACGCTCGGCAGGCAGACGCCCACCTATCTGGTCGGAGTTGCGGTGGCTCCGTTCCACATTATCGAACGCCAGTACGAAAGCGAATACGGCACCTATCCCGCCATTTTGGGTTTCCTTGCCCACGACAGTGCCAACGTCTGGAAGGCATACGAGAATATGAGCAAAGTGATTCCGATGTACGAACGCTGTTTCGGGCCCTACCGCTGGGACCGCGTGGGGTATGTCTCCACGCCCAAAGGGTCGATGGAACATGTGGGCAACGTGGCATTTACGACCGAATGTATGGCCTCGTCACAGGTGGCTTGTCTGGCCACTATGTCGCACGAGTTTGCCCATTCGTGGTTCGGCAACCTGGTAACCTGTGCCAGCAGTGCCGACATGTGGATCAATGAAGGTGGCGCCTCGTTTTGCGAAGAGGTCGCTGTGCAGGCTATATATGCCGACAATAACCCCACGCGATATCGTACCTACGCCAACGACAACCTGCGAGATGTCCTCCTGCAGACTCACATCAAGGACAACGGATTCAAACCTGTTTACGGACAGACGAGCAACTATACCTACGGCTCGACGGTATACAACAAAGGGGCTACGGTGTGGCACTCGCTTCGCGGATATGTGGGCGACTCGCTCTTCTACGCATCTATGCGCCAGCTCTTTGACCGCTGTGCTTTCCAAAACATAGACAGCTGGCAGTTGCGCGACAGTCTGTCGCAATACAGCGGGATAGACTTGACTGGCTTTTTCGATTTCCACGTGTTCGGCCCAGGCTTTGTAGACTATGTCATCGACTCGATACGTGTGGGCCATGCATCGACAGCTGTGTATTTGCGCCAGAAACTCTATGGCACCGACTCTTTTGCCAATGCCAACAGGGTGTGGGTGACTTTTTTTGACGAAAACCTACGGGAAGCCAGGCGGCTCATCTCCTTCGACGGAGCCGCAACCAGAGCTGTTGTGCATCTGCCTTTCTCACCGGCTTTTGCCATTGTCGACTATGACGAAGCCCTCTCGAAGGCGAGCATAGGGCAGCGTCTGAAGGTGTCGCGGGGCAGCACGGAGACACTGACTGGCGCTCTGTTCCGCTCGACAGTGAACACGGTGTCGGCCGACTCGGCAACATGGCTCTATGTAACACACCATTGGAGTAGTCCCGATGGCGACCCCAATAGCCACATCCTCAAAATGGCAGACCATTACTGGACAGTAAGTGGCTTGCTGCCGAAGGGCACAAATCTCAACGGCCAGTTCCGCTATAGTGCTGTGGGCGACGAATACTCGCTCGACAGCGAGTTGATCGGCTCGGGGTATGATTTCAAGAATCTTAGACTGATGTACCGCAAAGGGGCGGGTCACAGGTGGACCCCGGTGTCGGATGTTCATACAAGCTCATCAACGCAGGGCTATTTTATCGACAGCACCCTCAAGGTCGGCGAATACACGTTCGCTTTTGTTGATGAGGATTTTGTGGATGTGACTGTCGCAGAGCCGGCCGACAAAAAAGCCAGGGTGTATCCTAATCCCTCGACAGGGCGGGTAACGGTCATGGGGCAGCACAGAGACGAAATGCTTCGTGTCGATGTGCTCGATATGGCCGGCCACACAGTGATAAAGGATGCCAAAGTGCGTAGCGGCGAGGTCTTGGATTCCAGCCTCGCTGCGGGAACGTATGTTTTCATTATTAGGAGTTCTACGGGTGAGACTACAAATGTGAAAGTTCAAATTATGAATTTTTAACATTATTTTTTGAACTATTTTGTTCTCAAGAACGACTAACGCAGAAAGAAAGCCTATTCAAGAACCCCTCCGCTCTGCGTGGAGGCGTAACTTAACGCTCTAAGACCTGATGACTGCTCTCGAGGATATCATAGTGGGATGCAAAAATGGAGACCCTGCCATGCAGAAGGAATTGTATGACAGATTCAGTCCTCGTTTCTATGCTCTTTGTTGCCGCTATGCTCCTGACGAATATGTAGCCCGCGAGATGCTTGTTGACGGCTTTACAACAATACTTTCGGAGATAGGCAACTATAGGGGTGACGGCGTTTTTGAGGGTTGGATGAGGGTGATAATGTTCCGTACGATCGTGGCCGACTATCGCCGCAACCGCCGGCACAGAAAGGCTGTCCCGATAGAGGAAGTGAACGATGCTGAGGTGTCGACTCGAGAGCCGGACGGGAATATTGACATCCGCGAGGCTCTGCCGAAAGCCTTACAATGCCTCAACGAGAAAGAACGTAAGGCATTCAACATGGTCGCTATTGACGAATATACCTTTCGCGAGGCTGCGGAACTGACAGGAATGCCAGAGTCGACGGTGAAGTCGCAGTATTACAATGCCAGAGAAAAGCTAAAGAAAAAAATTGTCAAGATAATGGGGAGAGACTATTTTGAACGCTGACGAATGACGGGCAATGGTGAAGTCCTCTCAACGAAAACAGGAAATATAAAACATATAGACAGATGAAAGACATAGATGTGTTGATGCGTGAGCACTTTAAGACAGCAGAGAAATGTCCGCCCGACGGGACATGGGATGAGATAGTGGACAGGATGTCGGCGAGTTCCGGACCGGCCAGCGGAGGAAGGAGACGTGCAACGTGGCTCGTTGCCTCTGCGGTGGCACTATTCGCAATAGGTGCCGTCGCGGTGCTGGTCCGCATCGGAGGCTCTGATGAAATCCAACATGCCGCACCTCATCAAGCTGAGTATGAGACCGTCCATGTTACGCATGAGTCGACAGCTCAAAAAAATATTGATGCGACCCTTGAGGTCGATGAGATAAGAGCTGTGGCAAATCCGGACATTGAAGACGCTGCAACAGGCTCAGAAGTGCACTCTGCCGTCGCTGAAATGGGCAGTGGCAACATGTCAGGCGCCAATCTTTCGAAAGCAAGTGTTCCGTTGGCAGAGATCACTCCAGACCCACCTTCGCCTCACCCCCAGTCTTCTCTCTCCGTAGCCACTCTCCACCAGCAGGAACCTGACAATACCGTCGAACAGGATGCACCAGACGAAACAAAACCAATAGAGACCGAAAGGGAGGAAGCCGGGGAAGCGCCTGTGGCAGCTCATGAGGAAGATGCAGAAACGATAGTTATACCTAACCTGATTACTCCCAACGGCGACGGATATAATGACTGCTGGGTGATTCCCGATTTGGAGAAATACGGCCAGATGCGTGTGCAGATCTATACGGCACAAACCAGGCGAGTCTATTCGTCGCAGGACTATGGGAACGATTTCTGCTTCGATGAGCTGCCCGATGGCAATTACTTCTATATTATTGTCTTCAAAGAACTCAACCGTACGTTGCGTGGCGTACTGGTTGTAAAAAGATAGGATGCTTTTTTCTCGCCGAAGGCGATAAACATACAAATCCAATTATCGGAGAATATCTAAAATGAAAGACGAAAAATACGAGTTGTTATATAAACAGATAGCATCGCTCCTTGAAGGCGAGACCGATGCTGTGGCGACGATGTCGAATGTCGCTGCGATGATTCACGACGCGTTCCGCTTCTGGTGGAC
>CAMOFI010000096.1 GCA_946613135.1 uncultured Bacteroidales bacterium | reverse complement strand
ACATACTCGTGGCACCAGTGGTTGACCTCGAGGGCTGCATCGTACATCGAAAGACCTTCGACGCGCGGTTTCAGTTCGCGCTGCATAAGCATTCGTGCTGTGTCAAGATTCTCGTTATTAACGCGATAGACGAGAACGAAGTGGCGGAAGATGTCTTCAGGAATCTTTTCACCCCAGCTGAACTCCTGACGTGCTTTGAAAGCGGCTCTAATTTGCTGCAAGTAAAACGTTTGGTCGTAGTCGGCAAGGTCGCTGTAGGGCATATAGGCGTAGAGGAATTCCAAGGCTTCGCGCGTCTCGGTGTCGAGCGTGTCCATTCCGCCAAAAAGGACGTCGGCGCGTCCTGCCGCCATCTGCTGCCGGTTGACGAAGTCGTCGTGAACCTGTGCGCGATATTCTTTGTCGGTGATGAAATGTTTCTCCTTGTGGCACGAGGTGGCCAAAAGGATCAATAATAACGTTGGAATGAGTAATTTAGCTTTCATATTAAAGATGTTTTGTATCAATTGAATGGTGGGTAATTTGGAAAATCGTCGGTGATTTTCATAAATTCACGCACTTGGTCGGTGTCTGTGCAGGTAAGTCCGTCAACGGTATGCTTAAGTGAACCGTGGACTTCGTAAAGACCTGTATCCCATACTAATTGGTGTACATTATCGACAGTGACTCCAGCTGCTCCGATTATGTCTATGCGTCTGTCGGCTTGTTTGAGCAGTTTTTTGAGCATCTCTTTGCCTTGTATAGCGGTTGGTGCACAACCGGAGGTGAGCAACTTGTTGCATCCACAGTCAATAATTTTTTCCAGAGCATCGAGAGGATTGCGGCATTCGTCGAAAGCGCGGTGAAAAGTAACACTCATACCTTCAGCGGCTTCTACAGCCTGGCGGGTCTTGGCAATATCGATATCGCCGTCTGGTGTAAGGAAGCCAACTACCACGGCGTGTGCTCCGAATCTCTGAGCCAGTTCGATATCGCGCAAAATAATTCTCATTTCTGCATCGTCGTAAACAAAATTGCCTCCACGTGGACGAATCAGTACCCGGGTATGGAGGTTCAACACGTTCACACAGTATTCGATGGCTGCAGCCGATGGCGTGGTTCCTCCTTCGCCAAGAGCTTGGCATAATTCTATGCGGTATGCGCCTCCTTGTTTCGCGTTGCGTGCTGAAAGCACAGAATTACAGCATATTTCTACAAACATTGATTATACAGGTTTGAATTTTACATTAGTTTCTTTGTTGCTGAGATTACCGATTAGCCTTTCGCCGTTAAAAAAGGTCATTGGTCGGCGTACTAATCTATGGTCAGGCAAATACATGAACTTGGTTTTTCGATTTGGTTCAGACTGCAAATATACGAAATAAAATTTTTATACAGAATAGTTGTGTGGCAAGTTTGTGTATATTGAATGTTATCAATGATTTATCATGAGTGTTTTTTTAGTTTGGCAATTTGTGTTTCTGTTGTTTTAAAGTGTTGTTCTGTGTTTTGTATTGTTTGGTTTGCCATATACAATACCCAGAATAACATATTTTGTCATGAAACGTACCAAAGTGTACCATTTCCAAAGTTTTATGTATATTTGCAAATCTTTTGACAAATCTTGTTTTGTCTAAAAGTTTGTTATTTAATTGTATAAATTGATTTTCGGATGACGGAGGAACAAAAATCTCTTCAATGGCTCAGCTCTATCTTAGACATTTTGCGTAAAAAATGTCCGTGGGATAGTGTGCAAACCATTGATTCCTTGCGTTATCTGACCATTGAAGAGGTGTTTGAACTCTCTGAAGCCATTGTTGCGGGCAGCTATGACGATATGCGTAAGGAGTTGGGCGACTTGTTCATGCACCTCATGTTCTATGCGAAAATTGCAGATGACAAGGGCAAATTCGGTGTTGCAGATGTCCTTGACAGTATTTGTAAGAAGTTGATATCAAGACATCCGCACATCTCATTGCCTGACAGGGAAGGCGTTCTTCAACCTGTGAGTCAGAACGAAATTCCCAAATGGGAGCAAGTGAAGATGAAAGAAGGCCGCAAATCTGTTCTCGAAGGTGTTCCTCAGTCGTTGCCACCGCTGATAAAGGCTATACGCATGCAGGAGAAGGCTGCAGGTGTCGGCTTTGAGTTTGCAAGTGTAGAGGATGCAAAAGAAAAGGTGTCGGAGGAATATGCCGAGTTTGTTGGTGCGTTGAAGGATATGCATTGTGTCACAGAAAATGCTGAAGATAACGTCATTGCCGAAACCAAGAGTCATGCAGAAGAGGAACTGGGGGACTTAATGTTTGCTATAATTAAATGGGCTCGTTTTGAAGGACTTAATGCCGATACAGCACTTATACGAGCCAACAGAAAGTTCTATGATCGTTTTTCTTTTGTAGAGGACTGCGCTCATGCCAATGGATGCCAAGTCTCGGACTTGACATTGGAACAGATGAAACACTTTTGGGACAGAGCCAAACAGTCAGAGCGGAACAGTAAGAAGTCTATATGCAAGTAGACTCTTCTCAATCATAATATTAACAAATGACAAAAGCCTGCTTATGAAACAGAATTATGTTGCACCCGAACTGACGGTAGTATCAATTGCTGTCGAAAATGGTTTTATTGGTAGTGGTATAGCCAGTTCTCCGTTGGATCTTGATTTCGATATGTTTTCTTATGGGAATGATGAGGATCTCAACCAGGCTTCCAGCTATAGTAGTGAGAATGACTGGAATTGGGGATTTTAATAGATTGGTTAAGTAATGAAGACAAGATTGTTGCTTCCTTCACGTGTTTCGGCATTGGCGAAGCTGAATCGTTTCCTTTGTCAAAAGGAGTATGTTGATTCTAAAAAAATTATCATGCTCGATGCCAATAGTTATGAGAATTGTATTCCGCTTCTGATAAGCAAAGTGAAGGCTTTGGAGGAGGCTATGTTTTTCGAGGTTCCTGTCGGCGAGGAGGCCAAGAGTATCGAAGTGGCATCACAACTATGGCAGGCTCTTCTTGACAGCGGTGTCGACCGCAACAGCTTGATAGTAAATCTTGGAGGCGGATGTGTGAGCGATATCGGTGGCTTTGTGGCGGCAGGCTACAAACGAGGAATACGCTATATAAATGTTCCTACCACCCTTGTGGGTATGGTGGATGCTGCCATAGGCGGCAAAACGGCCGTCAACCTTAATGGCAGCAAGAATCAGGTGGGTTTCTTCCAAATGCCAGATGCTGTATGTGTATGTACCGACTTTCTCGACACGCTTCCGGACGAAGAGATGATGTCTGGCTTGTTTGAGATGGCTAAAACCATGATTCTGTCCGATGCAGATGCTTTAACGACCATGGAATCAGTGTTTGTGTCCGATGGCATCAGCCATGAGGAGTTGACATCGCTTGTGGTGCGATGTGTCAAATTCAAACAAGATGTGGTTGATGCAGATCCTCGGGATAAATCCATTCGAAGGATGCTGAATTTCGGCCACACTTTCGGTCATGCTATCGAAAGTTTTGAGAACGAGAAAGGTCATTCGGTTTCGCATGGTATTGCTGTTGGAGTTGGAATGGCTTGTGAGTTGTATTTGTCGCACAAAAAGCTTGGAATGAGCGAGGTGCCTCTTAAAAGGTATTGCTCTCTGCTCGATAGTTTGGTAGGTATGCCAAAATATACATTGAGGGATACTGAAAGCATATTGCGATTTATGAAACATGACAAGAAGAATCGCAATGATTTGATACTTTGCACTTTGATACAAGAAGAAGGAGTGCCTGTAATAGACGTCGCTATTGACGAGAACGAAGTGCGTGATGCTTTATTGCAAATAGCCAAGTTCTAATTGTGCAGAGGTCTTGCCATTGCAGTATCGCATGAAAGGACATTCATATGGTTTTTTGCAGTACTCACCGGTCTTAATGGTTGGTTCCAAGCCTTGTAGTATGGTTTTGAAGCGTTCCACATGTGATGCTGTTTCCTGCATGTTGCTCTCGGCTTCTTCAATAAGTTCATGGAATAGCGGGTTGTTGTCCCCGTCGTTGTAAACCACTTGGAATGAGGTGAGTCGTTTAACCTGATTGCTTATTACGTAGTATTGTAGATTGACGTCCTGTCGAAAAACATCTTTTACCGCCAACGAATTCTTTATCTCGAAAACGTTGATGGTGCCGTCAGCTTTTTTGTTCACTACATCGGCCAGGACAAGCACCTCGTTAAATACAAATCCCGCTTCGCAGATAGTCACCTCGCCGGGTTGCAAAAGAAGATTGGCTGTCAGTTCCGGGTAGCGGTTGATGTTGCGTCCTAACTGTCTGCTGATGTCGATAGCGTTTGGAAACAGGCCTTTAACCTTTGTCTCAAATTCTCTGCCGCGTCTGAATCTGGCTATAGTTTCAGGAGCAAAGTAGGCCAGTTGTGGCTTGTATATGTCCAGATACAGTGCTTTTTCGCACTGAAGACCAAGAATGAACTTGCTTTTTGTAAGACGGTACAAGTTTTTTTTCACCTTTATCAAGCTTTGTCCTCTACCAGCAGTTGCGTTGTGGTACGCGACCGTTGTTGAAGCAATATGTGACGACCGGCTACTATTTGTTCGATAATGTCCTGAGTGTAGTATCGTATGGTTATGAGTTGTAGCCCTGAGTTGTAAACCAGTCTGAAATCTTTTTCGAGCCGTTGACGCAGGTGCTCCAAAAGGATTTCGTTATAGTCGATACACAACGAGAAGCTTAGAGCAGAGTTCTGCATCAGATTGACGCGAATGTTGAGTTCTGCAAGCATTGCAAAGATCGCCTGCAGGTTGTCTTCGGCTATAAAAGAAAAGTCTTTTGGCTGTATGGAAATGAGTACCTGGTTGTTTTTGAATATGTAAAGAGGCGTCATCGGTTCGATGACTTTGAATGGCCCAATCACCGACCCCTCGGCTTGAGGGTCGACAAATGATTTTATGTTCAGGTGAATACCTTTGTTTTGGATGGGTTTTACCGTTTTGGGATGGATGACAGAAGCCCCGTAGTAGGCCAGCTCGATGGCTTCATTGAATGGTATCTCGTTTATTTTTATTGTATTTGAGAAGAATTTTGGGTCGGCATTGAGAAATCCTGGCACATCTTTCCATATTGTCATGCTTTCTGCATCAAGGCAATAGGAGAGGATAGAGGCGCTGTAGTCGCTTCCTTCGCGCCCAAGTGTAGTGGTGGTGCCTGAGGCGGTTCCGGCTATGAAACCCTGAGTGATAATAAGTTGAGAGTTGAGAGTTGAGAGTTGAGAGTTGGCTTGACGGCGGGTGGTGTCGAAGTCGACGATGCCCTCGCGGTAGTTCTCGTTGGTGCGGATAACGTCGCGTACATCAACCCATACGTTGCTGATTCCAACACTGTTAAGGTATCCTGATATGAGCGTGGTCGAAATCAGCTCGCCGAACGAAACCGTCTGGTCGTAGTCGAAGTTGTAGTTGGTTGCCTTGCGGGTCGACACCTCGTCGAGCTGGTCGAACAGCTCGTGCAGTCGTCCAAAGGTCGCGTCGCCCTTGTCGGCAAACAGGCTGTCGGCAATCGACAGGTGATAGTCTCTGTTCTGCTGCAATAGTGCCCGCCGCTCGTCGTCGTCCGACGGCACACCGGGTATGACTTTTTCCAGCAGGTTGGTCGTCTTGCCCATAGCCGATATCACTACCAGGAGCGGTGTGTCGAGATTTTGTTGTACGATATGTGCCACGTTGCGAATGGCTTCAGCACTGTTTACCGAGGCTCCTCCAAACTTGAAGATTTTCATATTTTTATAACTTTAACCTTGACCTTAGCTATTTGTACGTTGTATAAACCGTTAATCGGGACAATAAACCTTAATCGTTGATTTCCTGTGTTGGTCCGTGTAGTATTAAATTGTAATTTTAATGTCACCTCAGTTGTCGTTCCATATCGCGGCGAGTGTCTTTTGCTTTGATGCTTTCGCGTTTGTCGAAGAATTTCTTGCCTCGCGCCAGTGCGATGTCGATTTTGGCGTATCCTTTTGGATTGACGTAAAGAAGGGTGGGTATGATGGTGTATCCGCGTTCTTTGATTTTGTTTTGCAGTTTGCGCAGTTCTTTGCGGTTGAGCAGAAGTTTTCTGTCGCGCTTGGCGGGGTGGTTAAGCCAGCTTCCAAACCGATACTCGCTTATGTGCATCTGTCTTACGAACAGTTCGTTGCCGATAAAAACGCAATAGGCATCGGCGAGGTTTGCCCTACCTTCACGAATGCTTTTTATCTCTGTTCCTGTCAACACCAGTCCAGCACTGTATGAGTCTATGAGGAAGTATTGGTATTCGGCTTTTTTGTTCTTTATTTCGATTATGTTTTTTTCTTCCATATGTCCTATTACGCAAAAGTCTTTTTTTTATTGTCTGTGAGATGTATGATACGTCCCGATTTGGTATGGAGGCAAGTGAGTAGGATATATTTCTGCTTCAACTTTGATTGGCAATTTGTGTAAAAATAAAT
>CAMOFI010000095.1 GCA_946613135.1 uncultured Bacteroidales bacterium | reverse complement strand
CCGACCGTGCCGCCATAACCATCTGGTCGATTGTCCTGTCGCCAACCTTCAAATATTTGTGGGCAAAATAGTAGGTGATGTCGTATATGCACTCAGCCTTTTGGAAAGCAATCAACGAACGGTAATTCTTGTTTTGAGGCAGGAAGGAATTGTCCATCGTCTTGTTGTGTTTGTCGGTTTCTAAGGTGGTTGGATGTTTTTTAGGTCGTTTAGGCTGGATTAGGCTGATTAGGCAATTTAGGCTGATTAGGCTTGATTAGGCAATTTAGGCATATTAGGCTGCTTAAACGCCTAATCAGCCTAATCAGCCTAATCCAGCCTAATATGCCTAATCCAGCCTAATATGCCTAACAAAACAACTTACACCAGTCCCATCGACTTCTTGATAGCCTCGATTTTGGAGTCGAGGTTGCTGTTGGTCTGGTCGAAATACTCTTTTTTGCTGAGATTTTCCTTTACACCGAAATAGAATTTGATTTTGGGCTCTGTGCCGCTGGGGCGTACCGTGACTTTGTTGCCGTCGGCTGTGAAGAACTGCAGCACGTTGCTCGAAGGGAGGTTGATTTTTTCGACTTTTCCGGTCGTCATGTCTTTGTCTTCGAGGGTTTTGATGTCGCGTATGCGGACCACGGGGCTACCGTCGATCTGTTTGGGTGGGTTGGCGCGGTAATCCTTCATCATCTGCTGTATCTCTTCGGCACCGCTCTTGCCTTTGCGGACAACGCTGAGGAGTCCCTCTTTGTAGAAGCCGAATTCCTTGTAGAGGTCGACGAGCACGTCGAAGAAGGTCTTCCCGTTCGATTTGGCCCATGCTGCAATCTCCGCAATCATGGAGCAGGCACCCACGGCGTCCTTGTCGCGCACAAAGTCGCCAATCATGTAACCGTAGCTCTCTTCGCCGCCGCCGATGAAGGTCTCTTTGCCTTCGAGTTCGAGGATTTTTGCTCCGATCCATTTGAATCCGGTCAGCACGTCGTAGACCTTGACACCGTAGCGGTGGGCAATGTCGGCGGGCAACTCGCTGGTGACGATGGTCTTGATGATGTATTCCTTGCCTGTCAGTTTGCCTTGCTCTTTCCATTCTTTGAGCAGGTAGTAGATGAGCACGCTCATGGTCTGGTTGCCGTTGAGGAGCATCCATTCGCCGTTGGGCTTCTTGACAGCCACGCCCACGCGGTCGGCGTCGGGGTCGCTGGCGAAGACGATGTCGGCATCAATGTCTTTGGCCAGGTCTACGGCCATCTTCATGGCTGCATGCTCTTCGGGGTTGGGCGATGGGGTTGTCGGGAAGTTGCCGTCGGGGATGGCCTGAGCCTTTACGATATTGACGTTGGTGAATCCCAGACGCTCCAGCATGGTGGGTATCAGCTTGATACCGGTGCCGTGGAGAGGGGTGTAGACAATCTTGATGTCGTGGTTGGCACGGATGCATTCGGGGTGGATCACGTTTTTCTCGATTTGTTGCATGAAGGCTTCGTCCACTTCGGCTCCGATGGTCTTGATGCGGGCCTCGCCGCCGTTCCATTTCACATCGTCGAGCGACTTGATTTTCTCCACTTCGTCGATGACGCTGGTGTCGTGTGGCGGAACCAGCTGGCATCCGTCGTTCCAGTAGGCTTTGTAGCCGTTGTATTCCTTGGGGTTGTGCGAGGCGGTGAGCATCACACCCGTCTGGCATTTGAAATAGCGAACGGCGTAGGAGAGTTCCGGTGTGGGACGCATGTCGTCGAACAGATAGACGGTGAAGCCGTTGGCTGCCAAAACATTGGCTGTGATTTCGGCAAATTCGCGGCTGTGGTTTCGGCTGTCGTGCGAGATGGCTGCCTTCAGCTCTTCGCCGGGGAAGCATTTCTTGACGTAGTTGGCCAAGCCCTGTGTGGCCATGCCGACGGTGTAGCGGTTCATGCGGTTGGTGCCAACGCCCATGATGCCGCGAAGGCCGCCGGTGCCAAATTCGAGGCTGCGGTAGAAGCTCTCGTTGAGTTCCTCGGGGTTCTCGGCCTGCATCTTGCGGATGGCGGCTTTGGTTTCTTCGTCGTATGCTCCTTCGAGCCATGTTTTTACATTTGCCAGGGTTGTGGCGTCGAGTGTTGTCTGTGCCATATGGTATATCTGTTTAAATGATGAAACAATCTGAATGATTTTTTTTCAACGCTGAAAAGACTCTTTTATTGTGTTGTCTTGTTCAAAACGCATCTTTTGTTCCAAATGGAACAGTCCGTTACGCACTTTGTCGATGTCGGCGATGGATGAGGAACGGAAATTAAAGTCGGTTGGCATGCTGATTCCATGGGGTTTGCATAGTGTTTCGAGTTCCGCTTCTGCCCTGCGCAACGGGAATGTTTTCAGAAATTGAAGAATGCGCAGCCCGTCGACACGCTCGCTGCAAGCATGGATGAACAACTCTCTTGTTTTGAAATTTTTGCGCAGAGGCTGCCAGAGGTCGTCGGTTTTCAGTTGTTGACGCAGAAAGTCGCTCATAGGTGTCTCTACGTCTTCGTCGTAAAGATGCGGGAACATGGCGTATGTGTCGGCAACGGCGCGGAATCCCTCGATGGGGTATAGGGGATATGCTATATCCATGGAATCAATGCCTTTTGCTATGGCCGGACCTGTGCCGAAAGGTACTCGTGCCGAGGTGCGGCCCTGCGGCTTGACAATGTCGTTGCAGGATAACAATAGTTGGCCTGTCTTGGCAAACTTCTGCATCAGGTAGAAGTCCTCGCCACCTTGCAGCGGGGTTATGCCGCCAACCCTTTTGTATGCCCACAGAGGAAATGCCATTGCGCTGCCGAGAGCCGAGAAGGCATAAGGACTGCTTATTGCCATGAAATTAAGCAGATAGTGACGCATGTAGGTTTCGTAGCGAAGCAGAGGGCGGTCGAGGGTATCGTTGCCGCTGAGGGGGTGGTAGTAGGGTACGCACAGGGCGCTGTGGCCGGGATGGCTGTTAAATGCTTCGATGACAGATTCCAGATATGTGTTGCTGAAGGAGGTGTCGGCATCGAGGCTTACAATCAGCTCGTTGCTGTTGTGGTTGTTGGAAATGGTTTCGAACAGGATTTTGCGAGCCCAACCGACACCATGCTGTTTGCCTTGCCATCCTTTTTGGGGACTGCTGCGGTCGATGACGGTGAGAGGCAGTCCGGCGTCGGGGCTTTGCAGGTATTGCAGAGTCTTCTGATTGTCGTGGTACATGGCGCAGTGCTGTTCGTCGCCGTCGTCGGCCCAGCCTTCGCGGTTGTTCACGCAGATATAGATGTCGAAGTTTTTGAAACTTTGGCAGCGAAGGGATTCTACAAGATGTGGAATGTTTTCGTACTCAGCCAATACTGGTATGGCAACAGAGATGTGGCCGTATCTCATTTCTTTACCACTTTGGCGGTGCTTTTGCCGCAGCGTAGGATGTAGATGCCTTTGGGCAGTGATTGCAGGTCGACAAGTCGGGCACCGGCGGGTCTCTCTATTACGCAGTGTCCGCGCATGTCGTAGATCTGCACTGGTTCGGAGGTCTCGTTGGCGATGATGATTCTGTCGCGTGTGGGGTTCGGGGCAAAGTGGAGCGTTGGCTCAGAGATGATGCTGATGGCGTTGGTGCTGTTTGGAAGAGAATGGATTTCTTCGATATAGTTGACCAGCGAATGCTGCAGGAAACGCCAGTATTCGGGCAACTGGTTGCTGCTGAGTTTCTTTACTGTAGAAACTTCCATGGTCATCTCCAGGCAGTTGTGGTAGTAGTTCATATAGTCCTGCCGGCCGTTGGGGATGATGTACCAGTCGCCGCCAGCAATGTATCCTGAGTTGGAGACGTCTCGGAAATGGCTGTTGCTGTAGTTGCGGCTGGTGTCGACGAAGCGTTGGCAGACCTCAGTCCACCAGTCGCGGTGCGGGTGTGGCTTCTCGGCAGAGGTGAAGCTGTCCCAGGGATAGTTCATCACTTCGCTGCCTCCATGCAGGTTGGCGCTGAGTTGGAAATTGTGTTTTTCAGCATATTCTATCATTGCGGCGGTTTCCACCTGCTGCGGGTTGAGAGGTGCAGTGCCGAAGGGGTCGGGGAAGTTGCGGTTGAGGTCTACGTTGTTGGCATTGTAGCGGACCGAGCCCTGCACGGTGTTGTTGCCCGAGCGATAGGTGCCGTCGGGGTTGAAGAGCGGGTTGATGCTGATGCGCGTGCGGTTGATTAGGTCGGTGTATTGCTGATTGTTGCCATAGCCGTTGAGGAGTGTGTCGATAAGACGGAGCAGCATGACGAATCCGGTGAGTTCGTCGCCGTGCATGGTGGAGGTGTAGAAAAATTCGGGACGATACATCTCGTCGGAGGATTGGACCTGTATGTACATGCTGAGAATCAGCCGTCCTTGGACGCTTGTGCCAATGGTGTCGATGTGGCAAAGTGTAGGGAATTTCTCAGTCCAGAGCTGCATCATCTGCAGATAAGTCTCGTAGGTCGGGTAGCGGTCCCAGTCGGCCATCTCGTCGACGGTGTTTGCCATCTGCAGGGCTTTGGCGTCGCCGTATTCATTGACAGGAGGGAATGCGTCGGGGCGGGTTTTGAGCGGTTTTTCCTGTGCCAGGACAGTGGAGGCGGAAAAGGCAAGAAGAGTTGCAAAAAGAATGTTTTTGGAAATCATGCTGCGAAAGTGAAGTAGTTGTTGGCAAAGAAGTTCCAGAGCATCACGACGCCGGTGGCAATGACTTTGGAGACATAGAAATTCATCTTGAATTTTTCGTTGAAGATATATAGTATCAGGGTGTTGAGACCGAGTCCTATCAGAGATACGACGAAAAATTTGGTGTATTCTATTCCGATTTGTTCGTTGGTGCTGCCCCAGGTCCAGATGCGGTTGAGGATGTAGTTGTTGGTGGCGGCGACAACAAAGCCTATGGCGTTGGCGATGAACTTAGGTATCTTGAAAATCTCTTTGCAGAGCCATGTGAGTCCGAAATCGATAGCGGTTCCTGAAACTCCTACAGCACAGAATTTCAAGAATTTCAGGATGAAGGCTTTTTCTAAATATGGAGCCAGAGAAAAGAGCAGGCGCATTTCGAGAGGAGGATAAAATTAGAAGGTGACTTCGCTCGGGTCGTGCATGATACCAGTTTTGCGGATGCGCTGCACTTTGTGCTCGTTGCGTGGTTTGCTGATGCGCGGGCCGGGCTTCTTGACGCGCGGAATGTATTTGACGTCGCCCGATTCGTTGACTTCAAGGCCGTAGACCTTTTCGGTGTCGAGGTTGACTTTGATGCTCCAGTAGCGTCCGCAGCCACCTTCGGTGCGCACGATGTCCTGCGAGAGCTGTTTGGCCATATTGTCGTCCCATACGGCGTTGATCCAGATGATTTTGGCACCGTTGATGTCGGTGAAACCCACATACTGGCGCGTGTATTTGCGGATGTGCTCGTCGATGATGGGGCACATGCCTTCCTGGTTTTCGTGGTTGCGGTTGAGGAAGGCGAGCTTTTTCTGCATCAGTTTCTCAGCCTTGGCGATGTCGATATCTTCAGGCGTGAAGCGTCCGTCTTGGTTTTCGACCATGATGTCGACGTTCCATTCCTTGTTGAAGACATAGCCGTGATAGTTGCTTCCAAGCACTTCGGTGTGGTACCATGTCTCTTCGGGGACTATATAGTCCTGAGCGTTCAATGTGTTGATTGCCAGTAGGGCCAACCCTATTAAAGTGATTATTTTTCTCATTATTGATAATGGTATTTCGCGGTGCAAAATTACTTAAAAAACGACATGTGCCAAAAATTATTTTATAGAGGTACTAATTTTTAGCGTTTTCAAAAAAAATCTTATATTTGCAAATTCATTACTGGAGTGGCGCTTTGGTGTGTTTCGCTATGAAATTCGCTGTAAGTCACTCTGTTCAATGTCTAAGAAAAACGATATTAAAATAAATAACTATGAACAAATTTGTTTCTGTACAGCAAGCTGCTGAAAAAATTCATGACGGTATGACCGTTATGGTTGGCGGTTTCCTCGGAGTGGGCAACCCTATAGCACTTATCGATGCTCTGGTAGAAAAAGGAGTAAAAGATCTTACCATCATTTGCAACGACACTGCATATCCTGAAGTGGGTGTTGGTAAACTTATTACAAACCATCAGGTCAAGAAACTTATTGCTACCCATATCGGAACCAACAACAATACTATCGACCAGATGAACGCTGGCGAGCTGGATGTCACCCTTCAGCCTCAGGGAACCCTTGCAGAGCAGATACGCGCTGCCGGTGCCGGTCTTGGTGGCGTTTTGACGCAGACTGGTCTGGGTACCATCGTCGAGAACGGTAAGGAGAAAATCACCGTCGACGGCAAAGAGTACCTGCTTGAGAAGCCCGTCCATGCTGATGTCGCCATCATCGGAGCCAACATCAGCGACGAGGAGGGTAACCTGGTCTACAAAGGCACCAGCCAGAACTTCAGCCCAATGATGGCAACGGCTGCCGACATGGTCATCGTCGAGCCTCAGGAGATTGTCAAGACCGGCAGCATCGCTCCGGAGAACGTCAAGACCCC
>CAMOFI010000094.1 GCA_946613135.1 uncultured Bacteroidales bacterium | reverse complement strand
GGCTAAAACAGAATATTTTGTGCCATTGTCCGTTATAATGTAAACAAAATGAACGATGAGATATTTTAAGAAAATATATATATTGTTGATGGCCATGGCGTTGGCTCATGTTGCTTCGGCGCAGGGCGACGACATTGTCTCTGCCACGGGCGACATATCGCTCGGTCAGATTCCAGCTTCGTCACGTTCGATGTACAAAAATGACGGCAAGTCCAAACTGTTGTCCGACACACTCCAGCGTTGGGAATTCCATCTCTCCATGGGCAGCGCCCTAACCTGGAACCGTCGTTCGTCGGCATCGCTCTTCGGAATTACACCCTCCGTAGTATACAGGCCGAGCGAACGGTTTACGGTAAAAGCGTCGGCAACGCTGCTCAACAGCTACTCGCTTTCGCCTTCAGGATATGTAATCCGGGGCCATGAACCACGCAACTTGGCACCGCTTCGCAACCCGACGGGTGTGGCTGGCTCGGCAATGGTAACGGCGCTCTACAAGGTGAACAGCCGGCTGACATTGGCTGCTTCGTTATATCATGTTGGAGGCGACTTGGCGTCGGGAAGCGTGTTCAATCCATGGATTTACGGCGATATGCCTCTCAACTTTAACGCCACAGCGTTCTCTGCTGCTATGCGTTACCGCATAGGAGAAGACAATTTCCTTGATATCCACATGACTTTTGTCGACGACCGCACAGGAGCGCTGACACCTTGTTTCTATGGCTATCCGTATGGAGCCTTCCACAGCTATTCGTATGGCGGCCTTTTTAATCACTACAATTCAGTTTTTGACATGCAATGGTAAGAAAACTTTCACGACGACAATTTATTAAAGTTGCCGGGGCTGCTTCTGTGGCAACGGCTGCCGCTGTTGCCGGCTGTTCGACAGGCAGCGAGACCAAAGCCGAAGGCATGAGTCTCGGCGAGGTGGCAGAAGGCAAGATGACAATGCGCGAAAACCTGCATGGCGAGCAGGTCTCACTGCTCGGATATGGATGTATGCGCTTCCCTACCATTGAGGGCGAAAACGGCCGCGAAGAGAACCTGCCGCTCGACCAGGATGCGATAAACAGGCTTGTCGATTATGCTATAGAGCATGGGGTGAACCTGTTCGACACGGCTCCGCCCTACTGCAAGGGGCAGTCGGAACATGCCGTAGGCATTGCCCTGAGCCGTCATCCGCGCAGCAAGTATTACGTTTCGACCAAGTTGTCGAACTTTGTTGCCGAAACATGGTCGCGAGAGGCCAGTATCAAGATGTATCATAACTCGATGCGCGAGTTAAAGGTGGACTATCTGGACTATTATATGCTGCACAGCATCGGAGGCACTCGCCGCGATGCCGACGGCCGGGAACTTGATTCAATGGAACTCCTCAATCGTCGTTTTTTCGACAATGGCATGCTCGATTTCCTATGCGAGGAACGGGAAAAGGGCCGCATCCACAACCTGGGCTTCTCGTACCATGGCGACATCAAGGTGTTCGACTATCTGCTGTCGCTCCAGGACAATGGCAAATACCATTGGGATCATGTCCTTATCCAGCACAACTATGTGGACTGGAACCACTCGAAACTGCTCAATGAGCGCAACACCAATTCGAGCTACCTGTATGGCGAGCTGGCCAAGCGCAACATACCCGTGTTTGTGATGGAGCCTCTGCTCGGCGGTCAGCTTGTGAACCTCAACGACCACGCCATCGGAATGCTGAAACAGCGAGAGCCGCAGGCTTCGGTGGCGTCGTGGGCTTTCCGTTTTGCAGGCAACCAGCCAAGAATCCTCACGGTGCTGAGTGGTATGACATACATCGAACACCTTCAGGACAACATTCGCACCTATTCGCCACATAAGCCGCTCAATGACGAGGAACTGCATATGCTTGAGGAAATTGCCGAAGTGTATGCCAACTTTAAAACGGTGCCCTGTACAGGGTGCAAATACTGCATGCCATGTCCTTATGGTATAGATATACCCACTATATTCGACCACTTCAACAAGTGCCTCAACGAGGGCAATGTGCTTAGCAACCCGGCAGACGAGGCCGACGACGAAGCGCGTCGTGCATTCCGAAAGGCTCGCCGCAGATTCCTGATAGACTACGACCGCGCTGTGCCGTCTTTCCGTCAGGCCGACCATTGCATCGGTTGCGGCCGTTGCCTTGCCGAATGTCCGCAGGGCATACAGATTCCAGAACAGATGCAACGAATCAATGACTATGTGGAGTCGCTGAAACTGAGCATGTAGACGTAAGGCGGAGGATGGCTTTGCAAAATGCTATTCCTCTTCTTGTTCCTTATAGGTAAAAGTCAGTGGGTATTCGCGTCGTGCAATGCCGGCAAAGATTCCCAGTCCGCTGCTTAGGTTGCTGTAGATTTGTGCTGGTTCGGCAAAATAACTTGCCAAACCTTGCGAGGCGAGGACTTCTTTGGTATAGCGGAAGGCTTCGCGGCTCATCGATTCAACGACGAGGGTGTATTCGTGCATTATAGGGTTTTGGGCGGTGTCTTTAAGCATCATCAGCGAGAGAGTCAGCTCGTAGTTTTGGGCGTTGATGTTGGCATCGGTAAAGAGCAGAGCATTGAAATAGTCCATAAGGCCTTCAATACTGTTGACTTCAGGAGCGGTGACTTCGTGGTTCAGACAGTTGAAGTAGGCGTGTCTGACAGTGTCGATAGTGTCCCATTTCGATTCCCACTGGTTCCAGCGCGAGCCGCTGTCGCGCTGCATGATGTAGACGTAGTAGTAGTTTTCGGCATCGGGGTCGTTGATGGTGAATATGATGTTGCCCTGGGTGATAGGTTGCAGAGTGTCGATTTCGGCGACAGGGGGCAGCATCTGAGGAAAGTCGGGAATGCGTGTTCCGCCAACGATGACGTCGTGCCCTGGGACGGATACACGAAGTGATACTGAATCGTTGGCCGCAGCTGTGTAATTGAAAAGATAGTTGGCGCCGTTGCGCGAGGCGGATGTGAAAGTGGTGCCGTTGACGTCGATGCTGACAGTGGCGTTGTCGACGGGAAGGAATGTCTGGTTGTCGAGGAAGAAGCGGCTGTAGGTCAGGTTGACGAACAACAGGCTGTCGCACATCGGAAAGGCGTTGACGACTACATGTCGCTCGGTTTGTTCGATGTCGAAGTCTACAATCTTTTCGCACGAGGCCAGATTCATTGCCATCGCCAATAACGCGGATAGTAAAAGAATAAATGATATTTTGTTTTTCATGATAATCAGAATTTTAGGGTGTATGCTACAGAGGGTAGGATAGGAAAGATAGAGAGTTGGACGAGAGCGCCTTTGTAGCCTTTCCATGTGTGTTCGTGGCTTTCGTAGATCATGTAGGGGTTCTTGCGGTTGTAGAGGTTGTAGACGCTTACATTGATGGTTCTGGAACAATGCCGGAACTGGCGGTGGAAGTTGGCGCTGATGTCCATACGGTGGTAGTCTGGCATACGGAAGTTGTTGCGTCCGGAGGAGTAGGAAAGGTATCCGTTCCAGCCTTCGGGGTCTATGTCGGCATATTCGTTGGCAGAATGTTGTGCCTGTGCGTATTCCTGAAGCGAAAGTGTTGCGGCGTTGCCGGAGCTGAACACCCATGTGGCACTGAGGTCTATTTTGCTGTTAATCTTGTAACTGAGTACTATGCTGATGTCGTGGCGCCGGTCGTATTTGGCTGGGAATGGGTCACCGTTGTTTATCTCTTGCCCCGGCCGGTCGAACTGTCTCATTGATTTGCTCCAGGTGTAGCCAATCCATCCTGTGAGGTCGCCGAAGTTCCGCTGAGCCAGCAATTCTACGCCGTAGGCCCATCCGTCGCCCATAACGACTTTTTCCTCCCAGCTTTCGCTGCTGCCGAAGAATGTGGCTCCATCCTTGTATTCCAGCAGGTTGCTCATCTTCTTGTAGTATGCTTCGACTGAGAAATCGGCTATGGCACGCATTTCGTAGAAGACGCCTGCCGCCACCTGATGCGCATACATGGGTGCTATGTTTTTGGTTACAGGAACCCATAGGTCGGTTGGCATACTGACGCTGGTGGTCGAGAGGAGGTGCATGAATTGCGTCATGTAGGCATATCCAGCCTTGACGGAAAGGCCTTCGCCAAGCATCACACGTCCCGACAGGCGTGGCTGGAGGGTGGGGTAGAAGACATTTTCTACGGCAAAACCGCTTAGATTAATACCGTAGTTGATTTTTACGGCGTCGTTTATGCTCCAGTCGTCCTCGATGTAGGCAGAGAGTCCCTCTGCGATGATTTTGCTCGAGTTGACGGATGTGTCGATAAGGAACGAACTGTTCATTACGTCAGCGCTATAGGCGTTTAGGTGTGCGTCGGCCACTTCCGGCATGAAGATGTGGTGGGTGAACGACGAGCCAAAACCCACAAGGTGGTCGGGGTTGGGAGTGAAATCGAAGTCTGCCTTAAGTATAAAATCATTGATTTTCGAGAGATAGTCCATATTGAATTCCGAAGCTTGGCTTTCCTGCTCTTCGGTGGCGAGTGTCTCGGTCTCGTACTTCACTCCCACATTGTTGCTGTAGCGTGTATATGCGCCTGTGATGTTCATGAACAGCTTGGGTGTCACTTCGTAGTTCCATCGTGCCGATGCCACGATGTTGCCCCACCGGGTGTCGAAGTTCAGGTATTGTTCCTGCACGTCGGTGGCGAGGGTGCGGATGCGCGTGTATATCACATCGGAGCCCATATAGTAGCTTGCAAAGAGGCGGCTGCGGTCGCTGAAGCGATGGGTCAGTTTGCCGTTCACGTCGTAGAAATAGTATCCGGCCCGCAGTTTGTATTCGCGACGGTCGGCAAGACGCTTCACTAAAGGTTGCAGGAGGAAGTCGGCATAGGTGCGCCGTCCGGAGAGGCAGAATGTGGTGCGTTCGCTTTTGATGGGTCCTTCCAGATTAAGTTTGGCGGATATGAAACCTATAGAGGCATTGCCGTGCAGCTGTTTGTCGTTGCCGTTGTTGGTCGTCACGTCGAGCACGCTCGACAGCCGGCCTCCATAGTGTGCCGGGAAACTGCCTTTGTACAAGGTCACGTTCTTGACGGCGTCGGTGTTGAAGGCAGAGAAGAAACCTCCCATATGACTTACGTTATAGAGGGGTACACCGTCGAGGAGGAACAGGTTCTCGTCGGGTCCTCCGCCGCGCACGTAGAAGCCGCTGTTGCCCTCAGATCCGCTCTGTACACCGGGCAGCAATTGGAGGGCTTTTACAAGATCGGCTTCGCCGAAAAGTACAGGCACCGACTTGAGCCGTTCGATGGGCACCTGAATGGCACTCATCTGCGACGATTTGGCATTGTCGACACGTTGTGCCTCAACGACGACGGTCTTCAGTTCGATGCTCGACTGGAGACTGTAGTTCCTCTTTTCGTTTTTCTTTAGTACAAATGTTTCGAAAACAGGCTTGTATCCTACGTACGATATTCTCAGGCTTATGGTGTCGCTTTTCAGCGTCAGCGAGAAGCGTCCTTGGGCATTGGTAAGGGCACCCTTGCCGCTGCGAAGGTCCATCACAGCAACGCCTATCAGAGTTTCGCCGCTGGTCGAGTCGGTCACGCTGCCGCTGATGGTGTAGGTCTGTGCGTAAAGCATATTGCCCGCCAGCATAAACAAGAGCGTCAGCAAGAAGTTTTTCGTTCCCGTTTTTGTTTTCGTGCCGAGGGCTAAAGTTTTAAAAATCATTCTGAAGTTAACGTTAAGGTTTAGGTTATGGTTTTAAAAAACCGATTGCAAAATTACGTAGTTTGTTTTTTTTTGTGTATTTTTGCATTCTTATTTTATGAAAGATTAACTATGAAACACCTTTTTTGTGCCTTGGCTATTGTTTTGACGCTCTTCTCGTCATGTTCAGGACGGGAGAAGACTACTTCTGTTGATACTGAATGTGTTGAATTTACCAGAGTTTTGCAGGAGTATATGGATGCCTATCCTCAATCGCAGTTGTGCGACGTGTATAAATTCTGTTTCCAGGACTGGTTTGGCCCAGAACATCTTGTGAGCGATTCGGCTTCGGTGGCAGACTACATCGTTGCCGAAATCGAAAGGGCCGACAGCACGGATTGGCTGTGTCCGCTGTTCGCCTATCCTGTAGGCATGGACAGCAATTTTGTGCGTGTCGACCTTAACTACGTGCGTCAAGGTGTGATTCCTGTGGGGGTGTTGGCATCGGCATTTGTAGAGAGTGCGCAAGGATGGCATAAGGTCACCGACGAGTCGAAGAAGCAATGGTCGCACCAATGGTCTAAAATCCTGTCGTGCATACGTGATGTCAATCCGCAGCCGCAGAATTTTGAGGAAGACAGTACGCTGATTGCCAATGCTCTTTCCAAAGGAGAGTATGCATTTCACCATAGTAGGCTTTTCAATGCCACGTATCATCAGCACTATCGTATCATACGTCGTGATGTTTTTGACCGTGTGATAGTCCCGCTTATAGAAAACAAATTAATGTAATCTCTATAATTCGTTTAATTCGTACAATTCGCCGTTTTAAATAATTATTAGAGGCAACCTCCAAAAATTCGTTTAATTATCTTCGTT
>CAMOFI010000093.1 GCA_946613135.1 uncultured Bacteroidales bacterium | reverse complement strand
AAAGTCTCTTTTGCAGTTGAAGTAGGACTTCACAGACGATTCTTAACGCTCCTTCAAGCGGAATTTCTTAACGCCATTTGCCTCAATGCCGGTACAGATAGATACCGGATATGAATAATTCTTCGACGTGTGGTGTAAAAAGGGGTTTTTCTGGTATTGTCGGCCAGAAGAAATACAGGCGCAATTAAAAAAAAGATGTAAGATGCAGATGGTTGCGAAGGATATGTTATTCGCTGGTTTTATGCATCATGATGGATATGGAGGTTGTGGCTTGACCGCGCTTGGTAAGGCTGTTCCCGTAGGGAGAGAGTATGACGCGGTCGGGATTGATGCTGTTGAGGACGAGTTGCTTTTTTACTTCTTCGGCGCGAGACTGCGAGAGGTTGTAGCAGAAGGTGTCGTCGTTGCCGTCGACATGGATTATGATTTCCACAGTGGTGTTAGGATTGGAATTGAGGAATTGTGCCAGATGTTGGATTTCAATGTGGGAATAGGTGTACAATGCCGAGCGGTTGTCTTCGAAGGCTATGCCGTTTAGAATAAGGGTGTTGTTGTCGTCGGAGAGCGAGAGGATTGTTGGTAGGTCGTAGACTTGTGGCTGCAGGTCGGCTGTTGTGCTTGGGACGAAAGGTTGTGCAGGGAGGAAGAGGCCGTTGCATTGAGGGAAGAGCAGGTAGCGTTTGTCGGCGTAAAAAGAACTCTGCCATGTGTCGCCTGCTGTTATGCTGCCTTGTTCGACGGTGGCTTGTGATTGTGCATCGACAATTTGGAAAGTGATGCCTATGTTGAGAGGCTGAATGGTTACGGTTCTGAATTCGTCGTTGAAGGTATGGATGGCTGTTGCGGAATAGGTGCCGTAGCGTCCGTGAGAGTTGGCGTTTATGAGGAGAGAGCCATCGTGGGAGGAGGGTGTTACGGAAGCTTCGTTGAAGCCGGTGTTGACTTCTTTGCCGTAGTTTGTGGGAGCGCTCCAGTTTTGCCAGTCGGTGGTGTTGTCGCGTGTGGAGTAGTAGAGGTCGCCATAGCCGAGTCCGCCACGTCCGTCGGTGATGAAATAGAGGGTCTTGAGGTCGTCGGAGATATAGGGCGAGCACTCCATGTAGGGTGAGTTGATGTTGATTCCCAAGTTGACGGGTTTGCCCCAGGAATCGCCTATGCGAGGCGCGAAGTATATGTCGGAGGCGAGGGCGGTGTCGCCATGGAAGTATGCCCTTGAGGGTTGAAGGTTCTTGCCGCCCGGCCGGTCGGAGGCGAAGAGGATGCCGCTGCCGTCGGGGAGCATGTAGGCGTCGAAGTCGTTGTATGGGCTGTTGACAGGTTGAGGCAGTGTCTCGACAATGGTCCATCCGTTTTCGCCTTGTTCGGCGATGTATATGTCGCCGTTTTTGCCGACGAGCATTTTGTTGCCGTTATCGAAGAAGTTGAATATGAGCAGGTCTGAGTTTTGGATGTCGCCAAAGGTTATGGTGCCTGTATTGCGCCATACGGTGCCTTTGCGCGATGGTGTGGCTTGAGCGCATTGGATGACGTAGTGTCCGTCGAGGATGCGGTTGAAGAATAGGTGCTGCCCGTCGGGGTGCATGACGGGGTGTGTCATGTCGTAGGCTGGTCGTACGAGTGGTGTGAAGACGATACGTTTTTCGATGGGCCGTTCGATAATGGAGCGCAGTTCAGCCACTTCGGAGGTGCAGTGGTCTTCGAACGAGAGGGCGAAGTAGTCGATACGCTGAGGAATTTTTTTCCAGTCTTTGGTGGCGATGAAATGTTGCAGGGTTCGTTGCAGCGCTACGAAGGACTCTTTTTTGCCAGTGAGATGGTAGATTTTGGATGCCCAGGTGCGGAAGTCGTGCTCGTGGAAGGGCATGTTGATGTCGATAGAGTCGAACCGTTCGGCACGCTGCAGCTCGTCGTTGAGGGCTATTTGGTATGGGAAGTCAGGATTTTGCCGGTCGAACTGTTCTATCGGTGCTTTGTTGCCTTCTTCGGTATGCCAGTTGTAGTAGGTCAGGTATATATTGTTGTAGTCGACATCGAGAGGGAACTCGTCCATGTAGATGGAGAGGGCTTCAATGTCGCGTTGTTCGGTAATGAGTTTTTTGAGTTTTTGGATTGCTTTTTCGGCGAGCGGGTTGTCAGGGTTGTCGTGTGCGAAGTCGGCGTATTGTCGCGGCGTGGACAGTTGCTGGAAGGCGAGTTGGGTTTGCTGCTCCATGCGTTCGAGCACTTTAGAGTATTGGTCACTTCCTGGATATTTGGCGAGGAAGGAGCGGCATGCCTGAGGGGTGGGGTTTTGCTTGAGTGCGTTGTAGGCTATGTTGCTTTTGCGTCTGAAGGCGGCGTTGTGTACGGGCTCCAGATCGAGATAGCCTTCGAGGAGGGAGTCGACCTGGCTTTCGCGGGTGGTGTGTGCTACGATTTCGGAGGCTATGACAGTCATCTCTTTGGCGATTTCCTCGCCTTCGAGAGTCGATGCATAGTTTTGGAGGAAAGCTTTGTGTGAGGCGAGAGTGCGCTCCTGTCGGGCCTGCCTGTAGCGCAGCTGTAGCCGTCGGCTGTCGATGATGCGCCGCGTGGTGGCGTCGTCTTTGAAGGCGGCAGTATAGCTGTCGAGAGTGGCGTCGGAGAGGTTGGGCTCGTTTTCCAGATAGTGTCGTGCGAGGCGGGTGATGTGTTGTCTTGTTTGGCGTATCTGTATGATGGATACCTTTTTCTTCATGAGGCGGCTGGCTTCCTTATACCGGTCTCGGTCGCTGATGACGGCTTTGAACTCTTCTTCTGCTGCGCTGATGTATTTCATTGCCGAAGCATAGTTGCGCATGGGGTTGAGGGTGTCGGCGTAGAACTCGGCCATGTCGAGCATTGCCACGACATTGTCGGGTTGTTTGATGTAGGTCTTGTAGATTTTGTCGTAGCGGCGTGTGTAGCTGTCGGCATCGCCTTGTGCGGAGAGGTGAAGACTTTGTACGAAAACGAAAATAAAGACGAAGACTTTGAACGAAACTCTGTGCGAAGACGAAAAGTGGGGGAAGATGATCATAAGTGTTAAGTGTTGGGTGTTCGTTTGGGTTATGGTTTTCGTGCCGCAGTTCCTATTTGTTTTTCTTGATGGTAGCGATAATGTCGTTGAATTCAGTCTCGAACTGTTCGTAGGTGTCGAGAGTTGTTTCAAGCCGTATTTCGAAAGCTGTGTTGCCGTCTTTGAGGTATATCATGCGGAATTCGTAGTCTTTGCCGTCGTCCTCGTTGGTGTAGGCACCGAGGTAGCCGAAGGAGCCGTCGGGGTTTTGGAATTCGTCGAGCGACTGGAAGGGCTGGCTCATGAAGCGGCTATAGGCAAGGTCGTAGACTGTGCCTGTGAAGTTTTTGCGGACATAGATGCGCATGAAGGGAATGACGGTATCACCGCTGTTGTCGACGACATATTTTGCGGAATAGGAGTATAGGTAGATGGTTGTGTTGTTGTTGATATTGTTGGTCTGCAGATATTTCCAACCTCCGTTGGGGAAGCTGAAGCTGACTTTGGTGTCTGGAATTCTGACTTGTGCCGATGCGATGCCGGCAATGGTTAGCATGAGCAGGAGAGCTGCAGTACGAAAACGATAGATTATTGATGCGTTCATTGTTGCATTTTATTTTTTAGGCTAACGTTTTTTCTATGATTATATTGTAGAAGTCGACTAATTTTGCTGTGGTGGAGTCGATACTATAGTTTTGGCAGGCAAAACGGTAGGCGTTGTTGCCTATAGTGTTGCATAGGTCGGGGTTGTCGATGCATCGTTTTATTTGTTCTACAAACTGCTGGGCGGTGTCGGCGATGAGCAGTTCTTTGCCATCGTTGCAGTGGATGCCTTGTACGGCGGTGGTGGTGGCCACTACGGCTTTGCCGAGCGCCATGGCTTCGATTATCTTGATCCGCAGTCCGCTGCCGGTGTGTAGAGGCACGATGTTGATTTGTTTGGATCTGATAAATTCTGTGGCATCGGGTACTTCGCCGAGAACGGTGACTCCGTCGATGTGGAGGTCGAGGAATCGTTGAGGCATCTTGCGTCCGGCAAGGAAGAACTGAAGCTGAGGGACCTGTTTTTTGAGTTGAGGCCACACTTCGGACAGAAACCATTCTATAGCGTCGACATTTGGTTGCCAGTCCATGGCACCGAGATGGTAGAGCGACGGAATGTTGGAGGCTGTGTTTGTCGGGGTTGTGGCGGTGATGCTGATGCCGAAGGGTATGGCAACGATTGGCCGTCGGCATCCTTCGCTGATGTAGGTGTCGGCATCGTTGTCGGTGATGCATACGATGCCGTCGTAGTCGTTAATGTGCTGCAGCTCGTAAAGACGCAATGCGAGGGCGAGTTTTTTGATGTACCATCGTTTTGCTGAAGGCCTGAGTCGGAGTGCCATCTGCTGCCAGATGCGGTATTCGACATTGTGTGCCCTAAGGACTACGGGAGCGTTAGAGTTGCGACGTATGGTCGTGAGGTATGGTGTAAGAAAGAGGCTTTCGACATGAATTATGTCGAAGGTCTCTTCCTTCAGTGTGATGGCTATGAGAGAGTGAAAGTTGGCGTTGTCGAAGCGTTTGATGTTGTACGACTCGCCGCATAGCAGCGACAGGGCTGCATCGAGTGGGTGTATGCTGAGGTCGATTTGGACGCTTTCGAAGCGGGTCTTCTGCAGGAAAGCGGGGTCGGTCTTGTCGGCAAGGAGAGGGTGTTTGTTGCTTGAGAGGGAAAGAATTTTCACTGAGTGTCCTGCAGACAGCAGCCCCTTGGTGATGCTGTTCATGGCAAGCGTACCGCCGTCGACGGGGGGGAATGGCGGCTTATAGCATATCTGCAGGATTTTCATTTTGCTTATTGTTAAAGTTGGTCGTAATGGAACGGTGCTGCCCACGATGACGTGGGCAACACCGAACTATAGGCAGTTGTGATTAGTTCTCGTCGGGCAGTGCTTTGAATCCGTAGCCCATTATTTCGGAGCTTTCGATGACGTTGACGAATGCGTTGGGGTCGAGCTGACGCAGGTTGGCCTTGAGTTTGACGAGGTCGCCACGGTCGAGGGTTACGTATATCATCTTGCGTTCGTGCCCTTGGTAGAGTCCGAGTCCTGGGAAACAAGTGCCACCGCGTTTGAGGTCGTTGAGGATATAGTTTTTCACTTCGTCGATGCGGTCGGTGATGATGAATACGGTTTTGTATGTCGTCACGCCTTCGACAACGATGTCGATGATTTTGCTTTCGATATAGATGAGGATGATGGAGTAGATGGGCAGTCGGATGTCGCCTATGATGAGAGTGGTGAGCGAGATGCAGCTGTCGACGATGAGGACGAGAACTCCGAGCGATATTTTGGTGTATTTGTGGATGATCATGGAGATGATGTCGCTGCCGCCAGAGGTGGCGCCTGCGCGGAAAATTACACCTATGGCGACGCCATAGATGAGTCCGGCCACGACGGTATTGAGGAAGAAGTCGGGGATGAAGAAGCGTTCGATGGCGTTGTCGCCGGTGCCTACGACGTAGGAGATGTAGCTATTAAGCCCTTGTGCGGTGTCGTACAGTCCGTCGTGGATTACTGGTGCATAGCCCCATGTCGTTTCAAGAATGTAGGTGAAGATAGGGATAAGGATTACGGATATGATGGTTTTGATGCCGAAACGTGGTCCGAGGATGATGGTGCCGATGATGAGCAGGGGGATGTCCATGCAGATGCCGGCGACCGATATTTTCCATCCGAAAAGGGCGTTGAAGACGTTGGCGAGACCATATACGCCACCAGGAGCGAGGTGGTAGGGGTTGACGAACATTACGTCGCCTACGGCGAAGAGAAGGCTGCCAAGGGCGACTAAAGCATAGGAGATTATTTCTTCTTTTAGGCTTGTTTTTTTCTTCATTTTGGTTTACTGTTTGCTGATTTATAATTTAATATCTTATTATTGCGTGATTATTTGGATTTGCAAAGGTAGTAATTTTGTGTGAAAAATACATGCTAAGACAAAACGAAGAAGTGCAAAGGCATCTAATTTATTCAAATCATGGCTTTGGATGTGATCAGGTTGTGGACGAAGAATGATAAGAAAGGATGCCTCGCGGTAGAGGCATCCTTTTATAAACATTAATCTTAATGTTAAAACTAATGCTGTTTACAAACTGTTTTTTCTTGTGTTTGTTTGGACAATGTCATCGCTTGATGATAACGCGTTGCATGGATGTGCCTGCCGTGCGTTTGATGCGCAAGGTGTAGGTTCCAGTGGCCAAGTTCTCGAGATTGATGACATTTGAGTCTTTGAAGAGTGCGACACGGCGTCCCACCGGGTCATAGACTTCGACAGATATGATGTCGTCGGCCTGAATGGTGAGTCGTCCTGTTGTCGGGTTGGGGTAGATGCTTATGGCTGCGGCGTCGGATGTGGTGTTGATACCCACTTGTTCGATGACGAGCATGAGGGTCACAGTGCTGTCGCATCCGTCGGCGGTCATTCCGTTCCATGTGTAGGTACCGCTTTCGGTGTAGGTGGTGCCGTTCCATGTGTAGCTGTTTTGTGCGGTGTCGGCAACAGTGGTCTCTGTGCTGTAGTTTATGGTCAGCTGTAGTGTGACAGTGCTGTCGCACCCTGCGGCGTTGGTGGTGGTGAAGGTAGGCGTCGAAGTCGAAGCGGTGTAGGTTT
>CAMOFI010000092.1 GCA_946613135.1 uncultured Bacteroidales bacterium | reverse complement strand
AGAAAGTCTTCGCCCAGGTTGCGTCGTGATGCTCCTTCGGCGGTTTGCCAATTGAGGTATTTTGCCTCTTCAACGGTGACTCGGTAGGCATCCAATTGTTGTTTGTTCCAAGTCATAGGAATTCCGGCTTTTTCAAAACACTGTTTAGCCATAATGTATTCTTTCTCGCCATACCAGTACATTGCTTGCTCCAAATGTTTTTTCTGTTCTTCGGCAATGTCGTTGGCTTTATTTTCTTGAGCCGTATTGTCTGTGGTTTCGGAATTCTGCTTTGGCTTGTTTTGTGTAGTATTGTCGCCTTTCGTGTTGTTGTTGTTTGTGGCAGACTGCATCTTTTCGATTTCAGCCAGACGTTTTTTTGCTGTGCTGTCTTTGCTGTTCAGTTTGATTAGTGCCTTGTAGTTGGTTTCGGCGGTGGTATAGTCCTTGTTGTTCCACGATTTGTCGCCATGGCTGCGTAGCGTTGCAGCTCTTTTTGCCGTTTGTGCTTTTTGCTTCAATGTCTTGGCTTTGGAGGCATTGCTCGATTCGGCCATCTGTGCTGCCAGCTCATACAGTTTTGCGGCATCGCTGTATTTGCATTGGTCGAAGGCCGTTTTTGCTTGATCCTCGGTGCTTTGTGCGTATGTCACAACTGGCACAGCCATCAATATGAAGGCAAGGAGATATTTTAATAGTCTCATCGTATGTTGTTGTGTTTAAATGGTTATGTTGTATTTGTTTAGGAGGGATTCGAATTTTTCGCGGTATTCGTGTGTTGCGCTTTCGTTTGGAGCCAGGCTTTCGGCTTTGCGAATCAGGTTGTCGATATGCTGCAGGCCGTCAATGGCGTTGTATTTTGCTGCGGTTTCTGCTATCGATTCCCTGCCGGAGAAACTCTTTTCAAGTTCATTTATGATGCTTGCATACCATGAAGCATTGATCTCTTCTTTTTTGGCCTTTATGAGTTTCTTTTCTTTACGGTTAGCCGAACGTGCTGCGTCGTCGAGCACATTCAGTTGTTCTTCGTAGTTGTCGGTTCTGAAAACCTCTTGGTCTGTGATGTAGCTTATGTCGGCGGGTGTGGAATCTGTTTTTAATGAGAAGTGGCACATTTTGGGCAGGTAGATAATGGCGGCGATAATCAGAATCCATAACCACCATTTGCGTTTCTTTTTGGGTGGTGTGGTATAGGCAGGTCTCGAGGGAGAGGCAGGTCGCGGAGACTGTGCAGGTCTCGAGGGAGAGGTAGGTCGCGGAGACTGTGCCGGTCTCGAGGGAGAGGCAGGTCGCGGAGACTGTGCCGGTCTCGAGGGAGAGGCAGGACTGTCGGTTTGTGCAGGACGTGATGGCTGTTGGGCAGGTCTCGAACTTGATGAGCCTGCACGCGAGAGCAGGGCTTTTAGTTGAGGATTGTCGGAACACTGGCTTTTGTAGAAATCGAAATGTTCTTCGTCTTTGGTGAAGGTGGCCATTTTTGAAGCGTATGTGCTTATGGCACTGCTGAGTTCAAGGTCGGAGGCAGAGTGTAGTTCTTTGCTGCGCTGAGTCCATGCCGATGCTATTTGTTTTGTCTCGTTGCTGTTAAGAGGTTTTTTGTGTACCGAGAGCATGTGGTTGAACATCGGAAGTTCTTCTTTGCTTAAGGAGCTCTTATTTTGGATGATCTTGTCAAGTGCGGAAATGAGTTTCCCCAGGTGAAGATTCAAAACGCTTACGTCAGTAGCCATTTCCTATGAGTGATGATTGGGTTTTTATAATTTGAAAAGTTATTTTTGAACAACGAACAGCAGACTGTATCGTCTATACAGTCCACCGTTCGTTAGTTGTGATTTCCTTGAAAGAGGGATTCTCGATATGTTTTGTCAGTTGACTTCGGAATCGAGCAGGCGTTTGGTGGTGGCTTTCAGTTCCTCGTCGGAGCGTACACCTGTAATTTCAAGGGTGTAGTCGATATATTCGTCGGCAATTTCGGCGTGAACAGAGAGTATGCCGTTTTCGGCGAGGTCGAAGCTCATCTTGATGGATGTTCCCTTGGGGTATTTGCCTTTTATTTGCATCAGTTTGTCGCAGAGGCATTTTGCCTGATTGCGTTTGATTACGCGGTCTTTTTCTGCATCGTTGACGTTAGACTCGAATACCATTACTCCAACATTTGACTGGTTGTCGGACATCAGCGAGAAGGAGCCTTCGGCGTGTGCAGGAAGGGCTTCGTTCATGAATATCATGTTCATTACCTCGTCGTTGTTGACGTCGGTTCCGTAAGTCTTGCTGGTGACGTTTACGACGTGGGTGCGTGTTGCAGTAGGCAGTGTTTTTGGCATAGGAGCGTTGCCGTCTTCGTACTCGGCAACCATTTCGGTATATTTCTGGTTGAGGGCATAGAGGGCTGCACCTTTAGCCACGCACTGGTCGGGGTCGTTGAGTTTGGCGTCGCAATGGAACTCGCTGTCGACGCGAGCTTTTACTTGCGGCATGCGTGAGGATCCTCCAACGAGCAGTACTTCGTCGATTTTGAACGAATCGCCTTCTTTCTGGCGTGCTGCGTTGATGGCTTGGTTGGTGATGTCGATGGTCAGCTGCAGTTTGTCTTCGGTCAGGGCGTTGAAGGTGTCGCGCGACACTTCGATGCGCGATGTTTTGCCTTCCCAGCTAATGGTGCGGCGCACTTGCGTTTTGGCTTCAGGGGTGAGGGCCTTCTTGGCCTGTTCGGCTTCGAGCATGAAAGTGTAATAGAGGCGGTTGTCGTCGTGCAGGCCGAGGTTGGTGCCGTGTTCGGCATTGAATTGACCAAGCATGTATTCGGCGAGACATTCGTCCCAGTCGGCACCGCCAAGGTCGTGTTTGCCGTCGGTGGCTACAACACGGATATGTCCGCCGTTGACGCGGATAATAGTGACGTCGAAGGTTCCGCCACCGAGGTCGTAGACCATGATGGTTTGTTCGCTTTCGGCCTTGATGCCATAGCTGATGGCTGCTGCGGTGGGCTCGTTGATAATGTCGATTACATTGAGGCCGGCCATGATGCCTGCCTGGCGAGTGCGTTCACGCTCGTTGTTGCCGAAATAGGCGGGGCAGGTGATGACGACATCGGTGATTGGCTCTTCGCCCGGGTCGCGGCTGTCGTTGGCATCTTTCACCACTTTGCGTAGTATACGTGACGATATCTCGCTGGGGTCTTCGCCAAACGGGTGTTTGGTGGGTTTCTTGAAACAGTCGTCGTTGCTCATCTCTCGTTTGATGAAGCATACGGTGTTTTCGGGCTCTACAGCCAGCTGGTTTTTGGCTTCTTTGCCTACTACGGTTGCTTTCTCACTTTCGTAATAAACAACGGAGGGTGTGGTAAGGTCGCCTTCGACATTCTGTATGACTACAGGCTGGTCGTGCTTGTCGATTTTTGAAATGCAAGAATAGGTTGTACCGAGGTCGATACCGTAAACGCGTCTACTTTCGTCCATGATATTGATTGTTTATGATTATTAATCGAATTATAAATGTGATTTTTCTAAAGTATGTTATTTTGCAAAGACCACAACGGTTATGTCGCGCATCATGTGGCCTGTGGCAGTGTTTTTGAAACCGGCCTTAAGCATCTTTGCAATTGTCTTGTCTTTGTCGTCCGACGGCGCTGGTTCCTTCTTGAGAGCCTTTTGGATTTTGGGATCGAAGGTGTCGCCAACAGACACGGTGACGGGTTCTATGTCGTAGGCATAAAGGAGGTCTTCGATGGCGTAGAGTAGGTTTTGGGTCTCTTTGCGAAGCTTTACAAAAGCTGGGTCAGCCGATGCTGTTTCGGGATTGTTGTCAAGGGCATCTTTCGTGTTGTCGTATAAAAGTATGATGTCTTTCAGTACCGGTTTGACTATTTCTTGACGCAATCCGTTTCTGTATTGTTGCAACTCTTCGTGAATGTCTTTGATGAGGTTGTCTTTGTAGGTTGTTTCGGCCAGATGGGCATCGACTTTTTTGAGCAGAGTCAATGCCTCTTGTGGCAGTTGAGCAGGCTGAACAGGAATTTCGTTGACCGGTTTAGGAACCACAGAATCTGGCGTTTGTGTTGCAACGGCGGGATGGACTTCGACTGCTGGTTGGGGTTCGGCTGCTGGTTGGGGTTCGGCTGCGATTTGGGGTTCTGTGGCATCGGGAAGGGCATCCTCGGCTGTCGGTTTGTTGTCCTGGTGCTCTGGTTCTGAGGGTTTGGCTTCTGGGACGGGCGATTCGACGGTGTCGTCGAACATCACAGGCTTGGTATGGACAGGTGTTGGCTCTGCTTCACTGGCTTGTGTCGCCGTTCCATTTTGTTTGATGGCTTCGAGTTCGGCCTTCATCTCTGTGTTTTGCTGGATGAGGTCGTTGATCTTTTTTTCAAGTTCTTCAATGTTCTGTTTTTGGCTGAAAGGATTTTTCATGGTGCAATTTTTGTGAAAGACAAATTTTTGTAAATTTTTGCAAATTTACGTAAATATTTTAATTATACAAAGGATTAATGAGTGTATATCGACAAATGATTGAAAATCAATCATGTTTTTTGAGTATATTGAATGAGGGCAAATGGAACGGGCTATGATTTTGTCTGTTGAAAGTACAAAATTGGCAGACCAAACCAGTTTGTCTTTTTTTGTGTATTTTTGCAAAACTATTTTTCTTGAAAATGATATTTGAGAAAGGTTACAATCGATTGATATTATTTGATTTATTTGTTATTTGATAATTATGTTAGACAAGTTAGAAGCTATATATTCGCGCTATTGTGAGATAGAAAAGCAGATGAACGACCCGGAGATTACCTCCGATATGAAGAGGTTTGTAAAACTCAGCAAGGACTACAAGGATTTGCAGCCTGTAGTCAAGGCTTACCATGAGTACAAATCGCTCCTGGAGAGTATTGCTGAATGCAAAGAGCTGCTCTCGAACGAGAAGGACGAGGAGTTGCGTGAGATGGCGAAAGAGGAGCTCGCGTTGGGCAACGAAAGAAAAGAGAAAATGGAAGAGGAGATACGCATCATGCTTATCCCGTCCGACCCTCAGGACTCGAAGAATGCTGTTGTCGAGATACGCGGCGGTACGGGAGGTGACGAGGCATGCATTTTTGCCGGTGACCTGTTCAGGATGTACAGCCGATATTGCGAAAAGAAAGGATGGCGGATCGAGGTGGTAGACTATAACGAGGGTACTGCCGGCGGATATAAGGATATTACATTCAACGTTAGCGGGGACGGAGTTTACGGCATGTTGAAATACGAGAGCGGCGTTCATCGGGTTCAACGCGTGCCAGCAACAGAAACACAGGGACGTGTGCATACTTCTGCAGCAGGTGTTGTTGTCCTGCCCGAAGCCGAGGAGTTTGATGTCGAGCTTAATATGGCTGACGTGAAGAAGGAGATATTTTGTGCCTCGGGTCCAGGCGGCCAGTCGGTGAATACCACCTACTCGGCGGTCCGCTTGACACATATACCCACAGGTATCGTTGTTTCGATGCAAGACCAGAAGTCGCAAATAAAAAATATGGAGAAGGCTCTTTCGCTGCTGCGTACACGTCTTTATGAACGAGAGTACAACAAGTATATGGAGGAGATGTCGTCCAAGCGAAAGACAATGGTGGCTACCGGCGACCGCAGCGAGAAGGTGCGCACCTACAACTATCCTCAAAGCCGTGTGACAGACCATCGCATAGGCTGGTCTATGCATAATCTGCCCGCATTTATGGATGGTGATATCGAAGACTGTATCGAGGCGTTGCAACTTGCCGAGAACGCTGAGAAACTCAAGGCTTCCGTTGGATGAAACCCCAATAGAATCAACCTCACAGCATCATGATTAAGGCAAAAGACAGTTTTATGCAACAGGCCATTGACGAGGCCCGTTGTGGTATTTTGAAAGGGGATGGAGGTCCTTTCGGTTCGGTGGTTGTGCGTGATGGCGTGGTTATAGGACGGGGCCACAACTGTGTTTTAGGGCATCATGACCCCACGGCGCACGGGGAGGTTGAAGCCATCCGTGATGCTTGCCGCAGGCTGGGCACGCATGACTTGAGCGGATGCGACATCTATACGACCGGTGAACCGTGTCACATGTGTTTGTGTGCTTGCCTGTGGGCAAATATACGACGTGTATATTATGGATGTACTATCAAGGACAATGCTATTATAGGTTTTCGTGACGACTATTTTAACGACATCTTTGCTGGTCGTAAAGAACTTGGCGATTTCCTGACGGAGACAGACAGGGAGGCTTGTCTTGACCTGTTCAAGGAGTATATGGATATTCCTCATGCAGGTTATTGACGATGATTTTTAATACCCTTGAAAACCAAGATTATAAAAATCAAGAATTTTTTGTTGGCCACTATAGCGGCAGTAATGGGCATGTCGGTAGTGTCGTGCGAGCCTTCAGAAGACCTCTATGGGTGTCCTGAAGTTGAATATCACGACAGTAGTGCTGTAGACTTGGATTAGTCGGAAGAAATGCATAGCAACAATTCCATTCGCGTCGATAGGTGATCATTGCTTTCCATTTTTGAACATGTAAGTCATACAATGCGTTTCGCTTTCCACTTTACCTTTTCCGGGCGTACACGGGGGTACGCCCCTACATCTCGCCGCCCAATGGATGAGTCTGCAATAACCGTTGTGCGGCGAAATGGAGTCGGCCGATTGGTCCACTCATTGATATGAGTAGCAAAAAAACAAAA
>CAMOFI010000091.1 GCA_946613135.1 uncultured Bacteroidales bacterium | reverse complement strand
CCGATGCGGTTGGCGGGAATCATAAAGCTGTATTCGAAGAAGGCTACGCCCCACGACGACAGAATGATGAGTATAAGTGGCCATGAAGTGTTGATTTTCATTTCGGTGAGCTTGAGGTTGCCGTACCATGCAAAGGTCATAAAAATGTTGCTGACGATGAGCAGGAGTATGGTTGTAAGAGCTTTTGGCATTTTTAAAGTTGAAAGTTGAGAGTTGAAAGTTGAATTTTTGTGGCAGTTGTGGTTTACGTTTTGTTAATTTACGATTGCCTTTATGAGCATTGCGAGGGCTTGGTTGGTAGAGCGTTCGATGTTCTGCTGGCGTCGTCGTCCTGGGAAGTTGAGCAGTGCGGCCTCGGTATGTGTGCGGCTGGCTACGGCAATCCATACAGTGCCGACAGGTTTTTCTGGTGTGCCTCCGTCGGGGCCGGCGATGCCGGTTGTGGCTATGGCGAAGTCGCTGTCCATCAGTTGGCGCACTCCTTCTACCATCTGGCGAGCAGTCTGTTCGCTTACGGCTCCATGCTGTTCCAGCGTGCTGTGTTTGACGCCCAGCGTGCGTTCTTTGATGTCGTTGCTGTATGCCACTATGCCGCCGCGGAAATAGTGCGACGCTCCGGCCTGGGCTGTAAACAGTGAGGCAATGGCTCCACCGGTGCAGCTTTCGGCGGTGGCAAGGGTCATGCCTTTGTCAGTCAGCAGTTTGTGTGCCAATTCGGCTAATGTCTCGCAGTCTTCGCCAACGATGTATTGTCCGGCAATGGGGTAGAGATGTTCGACGGCTTTGTCTATGGCATCCTGTAGCGTCTGGCGGTTGTTGCCGCGGGCTGTGAGACGCAGTTTCAGCATTCCGGCTTGCGGCAGGTATGCCAGGCGGATGCACTTGGGCAGGGCCAGTTCCCAAGGTTCGACGAGGTCGCTGAAGAATGATTCGCCGATGCCTTGAACCAGCAGGTTTTTGTTGATTATGTGTTCGGCGTTGAAGTGCTGTTGCAGTTTCGGCACGACACGGTTCTGCATAAGCCATTCCATCTCGAATGGCACACCAGGCATCGACACGACGACTTTGCCGTTGTCGGCTTGGAACCACATGCAGGGTGCAGTACCCAGGTCGTTGTTGAGCACCTGGCAGCATTCTGGCACAAGGGCTTGTGCACGGTTGACGGGAGTCAGCTCGAAGCCGCGAATGGCGAACAGCCGTCTGACGTTGTCGAGGGCTGTCTGGTCTTCAATCAGGTGGCTATGGAAGAAGTCGCACAGCACCTGTTTTGTGATGTCGTCCTTGGTGGGGCCCAGTCCGCCGGTGACGAGGATTGCGTCGCTCGTGGCCTCGAGGCGGCACAGGGCATTGGCTATTTCTTCGCGCCGGTCGCCGACAACTGCTATTTCTTTTACGTCCATTCCTGCCGAAACGAGCATTTTGGACATTGAGGAGGCGTTGGTGTTGACCACTTGTCCCAACAACAGCTCGTCTCCAATATTTATGATGCTAACGTTCACTTTAATAAATATTTATGTTGTTATATGGATTGTTGCAATTATGTGCAAAGTTACAAAGTAATAAAGTTTTGTAAAAAAAAATGTTGATGAAATGAAAAAATTAGTATTTTTGCAAATTATTTAAATGATTGAAATTGCTGATATGACCGATATTCCAAATCTTGACGAATTGATACGGATGGCGTTGCTCGAGGATGTGGGCGACGGTGACCATTCGACACTTGCCTGTATTCCGGCAGATGCTGTCGCGTCGGCCAAAATGGTTGCCAAACAAGACGGTGTGCTGTGTGGTCAGGAAGTGGGCCGCAGGGTCTTCCATGCGGTAGATGGAGACCTCAGGGTGGACCTTCTTGTAGAAGACGGTGCGGTAGTGCATAAGGGAGATGTGGTGATGACTGTCAGCGGCCATTCGAGAGGCATACTGACGGCAGAACGTACGGCACTGAATTTCATGCAACGTCTAAGCGGCATTGCAACAGAAACACACCGCATGGTCTCTATGCTTGAAGGTCTTCATACGCGTCTGCTCGACACGCGAAAGACGACACCCAATATGCGTCTGCTGGAGAAATACGCAGTGGCATGCGGCGGCGGCACAAACCACCGTATCGGGCTGTATGACATGATTATGCTGAAGGACAACCATATCGATTTTGCCGGAGGCATAGAGGCGGCTATCGACCGCACTCGCCAGTACCTTGCCGCGAAAGGCAAGGATTTGAAGATAGAGATAGAGGTGCGCAACCTTGACGAACTGCAGCGTGTGCTTGACCATGACGGAGTGGACCGCATAATGCTCGACAACTTCGATGTGGAAACGCTGCGCGAGGCGGTGCGCCGCATAGGAGGACGCTATGAGACTGAGGCCAGCGGCGGCATTACCGACCAAACCCTTCGCCATTATGCCGAAACGGGAGTGGATTTTATATCAGTCGGTGCTTTGACGCATCATATCAAAAGTCTGGATCTCAGCCTGGTGAAGAAATAAAGAAATCTAAACAGATCAACATTGAAGTTCATTGATAGACTAAAGGAAAGCAACGTCGGTGTGTGGACATACCGTCGCTACCAAAAGCTATTGCGTTTTTGGAGTCTTCGTGTCGTGCCTTTCGCCAACAGGCTGATACTGCCTGGCTGTGCGGGGGTTCCGTTGGTGCAGATACTCAAGCATTTCTCCAACCGTGACTTGTGGCAGAGTGCCAAAGCGTTGGCATTCTCTTTCCTGATGGCTCTTCCTCCGCTGTTGATTTTCTTTTTCACGTTGATTCCGTATCTCCCTATTGAGGGCATCCAGAACGAGTTGCTTGCCCAGCTTGCAGTGATACTTCCCGGAGGTGTCTATGACCGCATAGCTCCAACCATCAACGATGTGATGGGCCATAAGCATAGCAGTCTGCTGTCCATAGGTTTTATTGGCTCTGTTATCCTTGCTGCCAACGGCATCCATGGTCTTCTGCAGTCGTTCAATTCGGTGAGCCACAGCATCGAGTGGCGCTCGTTTGTGCATCGCTACCTGCTGTGTTTGCTGTTGGTGGTGATACTTTATGTGCTTGTGGTTGCCATCTTGTCGTTGCTGATTGGCTATAAGTTCTTCATCCAGTTGATGATAAGCCGCAATTTTATGGCGGAGACCAAATTAAGCCTGTTTGCCTTCAGTTTGGGCAGGTGGTTGCTGCTGGTGTTCCTCGCTTTGTTGTCGTTGAGTTTGCTCTACTATCTGGCTCCGGTCAAAAAACAGCGTATCAATTTCTTCTCCATAGGTTCTGTCATTTCCACACTGCTGATTTTCGGCCTCTCGTGGGCATTCCAGATCTATATCAACAATTTCAACAATTACAACATACTGTATGGCTCTATCGGCACGTTGCTGATACTGATGCTGTGGATCTATGCCAACTGCGTAGTGATTCTGTCGGGTTATGCCATCAACATAGCCATAGCAGACAGTCGCGAGTTGGGCTACAATCCATCGCGCGAGCGTCGCAAGGAGCGTCGCCGTATGCTTAGCCAGCAACGGCCGCACTATGTGCTCAGCACAGATAATCCGATGCACCGCCAGCCACAGGGCAGTAGCCTATATCACAGTCCGTGGGGCGTGGGCAAGTATGGCCGAAACTCGGTTCGAGGGGGTGACGTTTGATGGACGAATTAGGTATGTTAGGCATATTTGGTTGAAAACGAAAACATAATAACATAATAACTTAATAAATAGATGATAATCCAGAAATCCAATGGCAGGTCGACACCTGCAGAACTGCCCACCGGTGTGGAATTCAAGATGATAGCCAAAACAATGTTTGGACTCGAGGACATTTTGGCTGACGAGCTTCGCCAGTGTGGTGCCAAGGAGGTTGAAACGCTCACTCGTGCTGTGTCGTTTGTGGGCAACATGCGAGTGCTCTACCGTGCAAACTACACGTGCCGCACTGCCCTTGCAATCTTGAAACCCTTTGCCGAATTCGAAGCAAACGACGAGCAGGAGCTGTATGACAATGTGAGCAAGATCAAGTGGGAAAAAATCATCGACGTCGACGGCACGTTTATGATAGACTCGACGACGTCGGGCGAGATATTCACCCACTCTTACTATGCGGCCCTCAAGACGAAAGACGCCATTGTCGACCGTCTGCGTCGCCTGTTCAACCATCGGCCCAATATCGACACAGAGAATGCGGATTTCAAAATCAACCTCCACATTGCAGACAACCACGTCACGCTGCTGCTCAACTCGTCGGGCGAGTCGCTCCACAAGCGCGGCTATCGACAGGGAGTCGGTGTGGCTCCAATCAACGAGGTTCTGGCTGCCGGCATGATCAAGCTGGCGGGCTGGAAGTGCGACTGCAATTTCTACGATCCTATGTGTGGTAGCGGTACGCTTCTTATCGAGGCTGCTATGCTTGC
The DNA here is from genome assembly GCA_946613135.1 of uncultured Bacteroidales bacterium. Classification (GTDB taxonomy): domain Bacteria; phylum Bacteroidota; class Bacteroidia; order Bacteroidales; family P3; genus Colimorpha. The sequence continues at coordinate 2,335 of CAMOFI010000091.1, read as the reverse complement.
CAACAATATACCTGCACAGTACTACCGAGGCGATAATTTCGCCTTCAAGCGCTGGCGAGACTTCAATATAGCAGAATGGAAAAGCGTCAAGGAACAGGAGGACCGCAAAATAGGGTCGGGCGACTTTGAATGTGAGATTTGGGGCAACGACATCGATATGAGTGTGCTGCAGCAAGCCGAACAGAACCTGCAGTATGCCAAGTTGCACAAGGATGTGATGCTCTACCACGGCTCGTTCGAAAACCAGGAGCCGCCCGAAGGCAAAACGCTGATTGTCACCAATCCGCCATACGGTGAGCGCATCAAGGTCGAAGACCTTAATGAATTGTACACCAAGCTCGGCGACACCTTCAAGAACCTCTACGGCGAACGCTGTGAGGTGTGGCTCATTACTTCCGATTTCGAGGCTATGAAGCACATAGGCCTGCATCCGTCGAAAAAAATACAATTATACAACGGCGCGCTCGACTGCCGCCTGCTGAAGTTCGAACTCTACAGCGGCAGCAAAAAGACGAAAACGGAGGATTGAGAAATGAAGTTCCTGAAAAACATATTGCTGACAGCTACAGCGTTGACGCTTTTTTCGTGTGCTGATACCGAACTGTACGAAATACGCGGAACGCTGTATTCCGACAGCACTTTGATCGTGCCGCTGCCGGGGCAGCAACTGTTTTTCACAATGGACGGTTTCGACACTCTGGGCTCGGTGTCCACCGACAGTCAGGGCCGTTTCGGCTTCGCTTACAATACCGGTGTCGACAATTTAGTCGACAACAGCAAGTTCCAGTTCGAATACAACTGGCTTTACATATTGTACAAAGGCGACACTCTTTATGGCGGTGAATACCCTTGCATTCGCGACACTCTGAATCTGTATCCCGGTAGCTGGAAAGGAAGGTGGCATTATGATATGTAAGTCAAGCATTGTGTTGCCGCTGTCCTTGTTGGTTTTGATGACGGCGGCACTGGGAGGCTCCGCAAAAGCGCAAGAGGTGGAAGCCGTGATGCCAAAACCTGTTACCGTATGGGATACGCTCTACAAGCATACCGTCAAAATCAACCCTTTTGCCTGGTTTCATCCGACAGTGTTCTATGAATACAACATCCACCGTCGCCATTCGGCCGAAGTCTCGCTTGGCGGTGCACCGCAGATGGATTTGATGGCTGGTGTGCATCACGTTGGGATGGCTATGGGTGCGGTACACTATCGTTTCTATTTTGCAAAGCTTTCAAAAATGCTGTTCTTCCTTCAGACTGGAGGCAATTTACTTTATGCTTCAGGCAAATATGACGTTTTCGATGGCAGCGACGGGTGGGACATCAGAACACGCCAGTTCCACTACCGCCGATTGCTGGCATCACCTGATTTTGGATTTGGAATCAGGTTCCTGTCAAAAAAGCGTTTCACTGCCGAATTTGTTGAATATATCCCTCTTAGCAGAAAATGGCATCAGGATGATGGCGACAGACTGATGGACGATGCGCAGCTGATATTTGGACTAACCCAAATGTATAGTTTTAAAATCGGATGGTCGTTCTGAGAGTGAGGAATAAATAATCTATCGTATCTGGTGATAAATAGTGCGTTAATCAAACAGCTGGCTGCCGCTGAGGGTTTTTCGGACTGCGGCATAGCGCGTGCCGAGCGGCTCGGCGAAGAGGAATACCCTCTCGATGAATGGCTCGAGGCTGGCTGTCAGGCCGATATGCACTATATGGAACGCAACGCTGAAATGCGTCGCGATCCGCGGCTGCTTGTTGACGGGGCGCGGACGGTAATATCGCTCGTGTTGGCCTACAAGCCTGACAGTCAAATGGATGGCAGTTGCAGGATATCACAATATGCCTATGGCGAAGACTACCATACGCGCCTCAAACGGATGATGTTCAGCCTTATGGCGGCAATTAAAGAAAAATATCCCAACTTTGAAGGTCGTCCGTTTGTCGACACTGCCCCCATCAGCGACCGCCATTGGGCTGTGCGTGCCTGCATGGGATGGATTGGACGCAACACGTTGTTTGTTCATCCGCGCTATGGTTCCTATTGTTTTCTGGGCGAGATAGTCACCAGTGCCGTTGCAGACAATTACGATAAGATGTATTCTGTTAGTCAATGTGGTGAATGCAATCGCTGTGTTCAGGCCTGCCCGAATAATGCCATAGTGACCTCGAGGTTCGGAGCCGCAATGGTTGATGCACGACGCTGTACATCATACAATACTATAGAAAACCGCGCTGACACATTGCCGGACGAGCTCGACACACGCGGCTATGTTTTTGGCTGCGATATCTGCCAAAGTGTCTGTCCGTTCAATATTCAGGCACCGGCATCGTT
>CAMOFI010000090.1 GCA_946613135.1 uncultured Bacteroidales bacterium | reverse complement strand
CGAATTTTGAATTTTAATCCTTTTGAATTTTGAATTTTAATCCTTTTGAATTTTGAATTCCGAATTTTGATTTTTTATCCTTTCGAATTATGAATTATGAATTTTGATCCTTTTGAATTATGAATTTTGAATGGATGCTTTCCTGTTGCGGATAACCGTTACCAAAATCTTTATTATTTCTTCTGTTTGATAATTCAATTTAGCATACATCTCATTATCAATATATCCCGATTCTGAAAGCAGCTCCAACCAATACTGTGTCTCCTCAGCTTCTTTCAATGCTATAGACCATTTACTAATTAAATCAGCATCACTCTGTGGACGTTTGCCTTCCCGAATATTAGCACCAACACTGGTTCCACTACGAAGTACTTGATTCGACATTGTATATTCTTTTTTTCAACTAAATATTTATTCAGTTGAATGATATCCAATGCCAAACGTTTGCTCTTCGTATATAGAGGATTCTCCATTTCAAAATTCGATATTCAAAATTCAAAATTAAGATTGTTCGACTACCGAACAATCCTTGTTCCGCAATGCGGGTTGTTGAGCTGACCGGCTTCGGTGATGATGCACTCCTTGCCGCCGTGTTCGACGAACATAATGGCAGCGCGGACCTTCGGTGCCATCGAGCCTTCGGCAAACTGGCCTTCTTCCAGGTACTTCTTGGCCTGGGCGATGGTGATGGTGTCGAGAGCCTGCTCGTTCTCCTTGCGGAAGTTGATGTAGACCTTGGGCACATCGGTGAGGATGTAGAACTCGTCGGCGCCAATTTCGATGGCGCAGAGGGCGCTGGCCAGGTCCTTGTCGATAACGGCTTCGACGCCAGTCACGCGGTCACTTTCCTCGACGACGGGGATGCCGCCGCCGCCAACGGTGACAACGATGTTGCCAGCCTTAGCCAGCTGTTCAACAATCTTTATATTATTGATGCGCACCGGTTTGGGCGAAGCAACAACCTTGCGCCAGCCGTTGCCCTTGGGGTCTTCCTTGTATTTGGCACCCGTCTCGGCGGCGAACTGTTCGGCCTGCTCCTTGGTGTAGTAGGGTCCGACGGGCTTGGTGGGATTCTGAAACATCGGGTCGAGCTTGTTGACAGCCACCTGTGTGACCAACGTCACAACGTTGCGCTGTATGTCGTTGCGGGCCATCACGTTGCGCAGACCCATCTCGATCATATAGGCAATGGAGCCCTGCGTTTCGGCGACGCAGAAATCCATCGGCATTGCCTCGATGCCCTTGGCACGGCCGGCTTCGTGCTGAAGCATCACGTTGCCCACCTGGGGGCCGTTGCCGTGACCGATGACGACGTTATAGTTGCGTTTCAGCAGATTGCAAAGGCTTTCGCAAGTCTGCTCCACATTCTCGAGTTGTTCTTTGTATGTTCCTTTTTGGCCGCTGCGAAGCAGAGCGTTTCCGCCAAATGCGACCACTGCAAGTTTCTTCATTTATAATATATTTTACTTATATTCAACAAAATAAGCTCTTCTCATCTGTATCTGAGAAAGTGCAAAAATACACAAATAGAGAAATATAACAAAATAAAAATCAAGTTTTTTTCTATCCTCCGTTTTCAATTCTCATTTTTCAGTTTCCACTTTTACCAGATACAATAACGGCCCTTCCTGAACAAATGGTCCTGAAAGAGCCGTTGAGCATTTAGAAGATGCCGAAACTGAGCTTTGCCGGCTACTCGAAATTGATACCGAAAGTGAGCATCAACGACCAGCCCTTGTGCTTGATATCGCCGTAGATAAGATTGTCGTCAGCCTTGTAGTAGCCATCGTTTGAATACATGTCTTGAAGCGCTGTCATAGTACTGAAAAAGGGCATCCTATACTGGAAAGACAGGCCTGTCCACATCGTCTCACTAAAGTGATAGCTTGCACCAAGTCTGCCAATGGCTCCTATCTCGACATTTGGACTTCCCATCCCCATTTTTTCGGCCTTATGCCATTCGTTGGCATCGGCATCCGGGACAAGCGTAGTAGCCAGGTATTTCTCAGTGCGGGCCTGACAACCAGAAATAAACATAACTGCCGGTCCAATAGCGAAATCAATACTTATAGGCTCACTAACATTATATGAGCCCTCAAGACCAAGCTGGATGTCGAACGTGTTGGACATGGCCCACATCGTACGGCTGGTGGCAATGCCGAGCGTTGTAGCCGCAAAGTCGGCCTGCCACTGGCTTTTGGTGTAGCCGAAACCGAACATGGCTCCGAGACGGAACTTCTCACTGTTGCTGCGAAGGTTGGAGAAGGTGATGAGAAATGTCGGTTCTACAAATGCCGTCACCTTGTCGGCTTCGATTTCCTCCCACTGCCAATAGATGTCAGCGTTTTGAGTATTGAAACGGAACTGTGGAGCTGCCGTGGTGGAAGAGATTCCTCCGAAGACTGAAATCTGGCCGCCACGTCCAGTGGACACATTGCCATAGAACTGTGCATTGGCCGTCGATAGGATGGCAATGGATGCAATGATTGCTAAATAATGCTTTTTCATATTGACTGAATTATTATTGAATTGTTGATTTTCACTTTTTTTCATGGCTGGAAACCGATGTTGACACCGAGTCTGAAGGCTGTAAGAATTTTTTCTATATAACTTCCCGACTCGTCATCGTTAGTGCCACCGCCCATAAAGCCGTATTGCACATAATAGCCCAGCATGAGATGGTCGTTAAGGATATGGCGCCGTCCGAAGTCGACATGCAGTCCGAAACAAAGATCTTTGTTTATAGCTGGTGCATTGTCGTCCAAGAAGCTGTATTTGGAAACATCCAATCCCAAACCCCAATAGTAGCCCAGCGGGGCAAGATTATGATAATGACGCCAGCTTAGCGAGAAATTGAGGCGGTTCATATCGTAGTAACTATACTGAATACCATTATATTGTCCGCCAGAATACACCTCGTTTTCAACAGTGTGGCACATCGGGGTAAAGTAAGCCGAAAAAATGAGCGAAGACTTGCGCCGAGCGACAAATTCGACGTCGGCACCAAAATCGACAGCCAAGAAAGAGTTGCGTGGGAACGACATCTCGCCCTCGATCAAACCTCCAGGTTTGAGGGCTGATCCGACTCCGAAATTGAGCCGTTTGCCCATATAGCCGACAGTTTGCGTGCACGAGTCCTGCCCAACATGACGGTAGTGGTCGTACAGGGCATTGCGTACCAACGGCTTTTCGTCGGCAACGTCATACGTCATGACGTGTTTGGACAACTTGTGCCCGCCAATGGCATCGATCTGGATGCTATAGACCACCGTGGCTTCGCGATGAGCGACGATTTTGTTTATTTCCAACGGCGTGAGGAATGGAACAAAAAGCAGCACTAAGTCAAAGGAGCCAAAGCGACTTGGCAAATTCTCCATATTTAAGACGAACGACATATTGATAGTGCCGGCATCGTATTTCTTGACAACACGGTCCATCTGGGGCTGCACCGAGAAGTGCATGTCAAAGTCGCCCTTGGTCTGCCAGAACTCTCCCACCCATTCATTCATGTCGACCCATTCGTTGTAGCGGTCTGAGGTGCTGATGTTTTTCAGCGCCTGGTCACTGAAATCAATTGAGCCTATGCCGTTTTTGGCAGCGGCAATGCTAATGTCAGAATAGAGTGACTCTTCATTGCGATTGGATTTCAAAATGTTGAGATTGCCATCGACTTTATTCACCACATAATAGCTGGGGCAATAGACGAGCTGGTTCTTGTGGCTGCTTGCACCATCTGTATTTCTTTTGGATAGTGGTTTCAGATGACTGTCAAGATAGGTGGCAAAACTTTGGTCTCCCATCAGCAGATCGGTAAAGGCATAACTATGCAGATCCGACAACTGCTGTTTGTTTTTCTTGCGCTTCAGGCGCTCGTATTTCGACAAGTTTTCGGTGGCTGTGTCTTTGACCTCTATGGTTGGCGGCTGTGCGGCAAAAAAGGAGGTCGACCATTTGTATTTCTCATTCAGGTCGGCGAAGATGTCCTCGGCCATATCGGATATCTGTTTGTCGTCAGGATAGCGGCAATGGCTCTGCCACAACTTGCGTGCTGCGATAAGGGCAAGGTCTTCTTTCTTGATACGACGGAAGATGTAGTAGCACTGCTGCACTTCACCCTCAAAATCCTTGTAGTCGCCCACCACACTGCTTGTGTTGGTGTACGTCTTGTATTTAGAAAGCCCATACAAGGCCTGACACATGGCGAGGTCTACGTAATGATTGTCAGGATAGAGCTTCTGAAGCAGGAAGCAGTCGTAGAATCCTCGCACATACTCGGCATAGATGAGATCTTGACGCACACACTCGAAACGTGCCAGCGCACGGATATGCTCAAATTCCGACGGTGTGGCGGTCACAAAGCGCCTTCCGCCGTGTGCTCCCCCAATTATCGCCGAGGTGGCGATGCGACGTTTCAGAATGTTGGGGTGCGTGCTGAGCGAGTCGTTATAGTCGTCGCGGGCAGTGATAGGATCCACCTCTGCCATAAAACACTCTGAAGGCAGACGATAGTAGGGCGTATTGAAGTAGGCCGTATCGAACACCTGCTCGTCGAATGGCAGATAGCCATACTGCAACACGTCGAAGACCCCTTCTGTGACATCTTTAGAGTATGGACTTGGCAGGTAGAACATCGTCAGACCCAAGCTGTCGGCCTCGCTCTCCATCTCTCGCGACCGGTTATGGTACTTTATGAAATCGCGCATTTCCTGTGTTTCTGCATCGATGTCGTCGCTGTCACGCTTGCGACGCGAGATTTGTTCAAGGCTATGTTTTCGCATATAGTGGACAATCTCGTGACTGATAATGTACGCCAGCTGGGCCTCGTCCTCTACCTGAGCCACGAGACCGGTACAGACAAACACCATGCCCTGACTTGTGGCAAAGGCATTGACATCAGGCGACTTGAGAGTATAGAAACGCAACTCTTTCCGCAAATCGGGATAATCCTTGAGCAGCGTGTCGGCTATGCGCTCCACCAGCTGTGTGATAGGGTCGCCATAGAGGACGCGACCCGACGACATAATTCGATTGATATGGAACGATGCCGACAACACCTTGTCGCGGTTGTGCAAACGTCCGTCATTATAGTCGCGGACACGTTGTTTGTCGAGTGTATAAAGCTCTTCGAGCGAAAGCCTCAAATCTGTCGGGACTGGACCCTCAGACTTGATGCCATCGAAGTTGTCAAGACTGTATTTCTGCTGCGCATAAGCATCGTGCCCCAACGCAAACAGCAAGAGCAGAATAATAGATACAAATCTAATTTTCATATACTTACTCATATTTTAATATTGCCGCATTGGAGTTGAACGGACGAGCCAGAAACAACATATAGCTGCCATCGTCGAGCAAATGGGGAGCTCCGACGGTGACCGACTTTGGCGGTACCGCCAGCAACGAACGCGTAGTGTTGCCATGATAGTCGATTGTGGTGGCCATCAAGCTCAGCTTGCTGCGTTCAAGCGGGGCAATAATAGCAGGCTTGCCCTCCTTCAGGTTGGCATTGCCAGGTTGGTCCATATAGAAAATCGTATATCCATTGCCTGCAGGCGTAAGTTTGGTGCGGACATTGTTTTCAATTCCGTTCGGGGCTTGAATGTCGCGCAACAGCACACGATGCCATGCGATGTGGCCCTCTTTGTCGATACGGTAGGCCAATATGCCCACATACTCGGAATGCTGAAAGATATAGTTCACATAGAAATTATAGGTACGCTCATACAGCACCGTGGTGCCTTCATTGTCGTAGCGCGAGTCAGCAAAACGCATCTTGTCTGTCGACAGTATTTTAAGTCTGGAGTTGCGCGACACATTGCATAGGTCGCATATATCCTCCTTTGCAAAGTCCACCTTTTCAAACTTTTCCATACGTTTGGCACGAGTGTCATACACCAACGAATAGAAGCCTGAGTTCCATGCCCCGTTTTCATCCTGCGCCTCGCCTACGATGAGACCTGTGCAATAGATTTTACCATTCTCGTAGCGCACAATCTCCATATTGCGCATCTCGGGCAGCACCTCATTGCAAGCGTAGGCCTGCTCGCGTTCGCCGTCGAGCACGACAAACTGGAGGCGGGTCTCTTCGCTGTTCTTTTTCTTGTAGAATCCAGCCACTACAACCTCGCCACTGTCAGTGACAAAATAGTCGTCGATGACATCCTGATGAAACTCCATACTCCAATATTCTTCAAGCTCTGTATCATACAAGCCGACAAGCCATTCCACATTGTCATCTTCGACAACAGCGAAAATCAGGCTCAACCATTCCTGCGACTGCGACGAGTTCACATAAGTGTATGTCTTGTCATCCTTACCACGATTGAACGTCACAAGAGTCTCAGGATCGCCCTTGGGTTCAAGCGTTGTCGGATCATAGCTTAACTTGTAGGCGGTATATGCCGAGGCATCTTTCTGCGTCATCAACAGGTCTATAGACTTCTCGTTGGCAAAGCCTCCATAGAGTGTCTGGTTCTCTTCCGATGGCAGGTCTGTTTTGCGCAACTCGTTCAGATTGCCGTCATAAGCTGCCAAATAGGCCTTGGGCTTGCGTTCATCATAGAACCCCATTATGTAGTTTGTCCCGTTCAGATGGCCTATGTATCCCGGCGTACGAGCCAAGACGTTTTTCTTTTTGGTGTACTGCAAGGCTTTAGAATCGGCGCCAATAGTAATGTGCCACTCTTGTCCTAAAACGATTTGCAAGCATCCAATTGCCGCAAAAAGTAATGCTATTTTTTTCATTTTGATGGTTTTATGAATTTATTATTATTTATTCATAATTCAACTATGATTATGCAAATTTATATAAAAAAATTAAAATTGCGCATATTTTCTTCAGGCAACCTCC
>CAMOFI010000089.1 GCA_946613135.1 uncultured Bacteroidales bacterium | reverse complement strand
AGACGAAAACGAAAACGAAAACGGAAACGAAAACGAAAACGAAAACGAAGACGAAAACGAAAACGAAAACGAAAAACCCTCTAACCCTCTAACCCTCCAACCCTCAATCCCTCCAACCCTTCCCCCCTTCCAACAAAAGACAAATCAACAAAAAAATATCTATATGAAACGTAACTACTTTAAACTTGCGATGATTTCGTTCGTCGCTTCAGCTACATTCTTCTTTACATCGTGCAAAGAAGATGAAAAAACTACCAACAATGTCAGCGGTGACGAGAACGCTTCGGCTATCGCTGCGCAGTTCGTCGACCACACCGTGGCTCCGACCTATACGGCTCTTGCCGCTGCAACCGAAGATTTGGCTGACCAACTCGCTGCCCTTAAAGCCAATCCGTCGCAGAGCGCCTTGCAGTCGGCCTGCGACAAATTCCTCGAGGCACGTGCCTGGTGGGAGAAGAGCGAAGCTTTCCTCTTCGGTGCCGCTGGTGATTTCGGCATCGACCCCCATATCGACAGCTGGCCTCTCGACGAGAGTGCCTTTAATACCTTGATGAACAGCCCTTCGATGATTGCTGCCCTCGATGGTGAAGACGGCGATGTTGTCGCTGGCGACCGTTTAGGTAACGCCCTTCTCGGCTTCCATGGAATAGAGTACATTCTCTTCCGTAACGGTCAGCCCCGCAGTGTCAGTGACATCACGTCTGACCAATGGATTTATGTCGTTGCCGTTGCCGGCGACCTGCGCAACCGTTGCTACCAGCTCGAGGTGGGTTGGTTGGGCGACGCAGCCCCTGCTGACCATATCGCAAAACTCGACGACCTTGAAATGCCGTACACAGTCGCCAGCAGCGACAACAGCTATAGCGAAAATATGAAGAGTGCTGGCAAGGCAGGAAGCACCTACTCGAGCCGCATGGCAGCCCTTATCGCCATTGTGCAGGGCTGCGTCGACATTGCCGACGAGGTTGGAAGCTCGAAAATATATGCCGCATGGCACGGCGAGGACATCACCTACATCGAATCGCCCTACAGCTATATGTCGATCACCGACTTTGCCAACAATATCCACAGCATTGAGAACGTATGGATGGGCGGTGTCGAAGGCCAGCGCGACAACAGCAAGTCGCTCCACAACTACATCGGCAGCATCAACGCAGACCTCGATGCCAAGGTGATGTCGAAAATCGAGAATGCACTGTCGAAAATCAACGCAATGCCTGCACCTTTTGCACTCCATTACAGCGACGCCGCCAATGGTGAGGCTGTAGAGGCTTGTGCCGAACTGAGCGAAGCCCTCGATGAGGTAATCGATGCCCTCAGCAAGAATTAAAATAATAATAATAACAGGATAAATAACAAACATATAAATAATGAAAAAATACACAATACTCATGAGTTCCATCATGGCTGCTGCTATGATGGTCTCGTGCAACGAAGACGAGCCGCAGCCCAATCCTGTCGACCCCAACCTGCCGGCTTGGGTACAGGAAGAAACCCTCGCAGGCGGCGAATTGGGTACCACCTTCAACCAGTCGGCTTCGGCCTACGAGGACCCCACGCCTGCAACCGAACGTGCAGGCATGGCTACTGCCTTCAAATATGGTGAGTTCTTCTTCGAACACACTATCACTCAAGATAATCCGCCTTTCAATGGCTTGGGTCCTGTGTATGTGCGTTCGAGCTGCGAGACCTGTCACCCCGGCTATGGCCACGGTCGCCGTATGGACCGCTACCGTGCCGACGACTGGGCCAACGGATACCTGCTTGTAGTCTTCAATGCCCAGACCGGCGCCTACGAACCGTCGGTGGCCGGCATGCCGCAGACCAAAGCTGTCGAGCCTTTCAAGGCTCCTATCGATGAGAACCAAATCACAATCAACTGGCTTCCCTATACCGACGAATGGGGCAACAAGTTCGAGGACGGCGAGTCGTACGACCTCATCTATCCTGAGGTCAACATTCCTCAGTCGGCCTTCTATGCTCCGCTCGTCAACGACTATGGCCAGTTGGCTTTCCGTCTCGAGACCACCATCGGAATCTATGGCACAGGCCTGATAGATGCCATCCCAGACGACTCGCTGAAGGCTCAGTATCAGCGTGAATATGAGGCTGGCGCCAACCTCAATCCCGCCATTTGGAATGGTGCCGACTGGACTCCCGTCAGTGGATACTATGGCGGAACGTCCTCCAATCCTACAGGCTCCGGCCATCCACGCAGATTTACCTATGCTCTCAGCCGCGGCCCGCTTCAGGATGCTCCCGGCAGCAATGCCATCTGGAACATCACCAACGTCAATCGCAGCAACAAGCGCAGCCACTATCTGAGCCTGACGCCCAGCATCTATGCCGAAGCCTCAGCAGCCGACCCCGATGTGCAGGCCCGCTTCTACGACTATTTCCCGCAGTGGAACAAGACCGGCGACCCTGCTACCGACATACGTAACTATCTGCTCTGCGATACATTGCCTGTCGAGATGAGCGACCAAGACTACATTAATTTTATGATTTGGCACCGTGGATTGGCTGTGCCGGCAGCGCGCAATTTGGCCGATGCCGACGTGCAGCGCGGACGTCAGCTGTTTCGTGAGATGGGTTGTGCAACGTGTCACCGCCCCAGCTGGGAGACCGGCGACGACAACTTCACAGACCCCACCCACTTCTTCAGTGATGGCGACTCGCGCCTGCCGCGTTACCCGCACCAGAAGATATGGCCCTACAGCGACTTTGTGCAACACCGCCTCTACATGGTCAACGACATACGCACAGGCTGGTGCCGTACCACCCCGCTGTGGGGACGCGGTCTGGCACCCCTTTGCAGCGGACACGGCGACCGCCTGCACGACTGCCGCGCCCGCAACGTCATCGAGGCCATCATGTGGCACGGTGCTCCGCAGAGCGATGCCCGCTGGACCGTGGAGAAATTCCGCAAGCTGAGCAAAGCCGACCGCGATGCTGTAGTTAAATTTATTAATGCAATCTAATTTTTTACGAAAACGAAGACGAAAACGAAAATGGACTGATGCAGGTCTTGTTTTCGTCTTCGTTTTCGTTAAATATTAACCAATCAGTAATGAAAAAAGCCGAATTGCTTCTGATGGTACCGACGGTGAGTGTCCTCGCCGCCGGCACCATTGTCGAAAAGTTTCATGGTAATGAATTTGCCACCACACACATCTACGGTGCGTGGTGGTTTTTTGTCCTTTTGGCGTTGATAGGCATCTATGCCGTCGATTCAATCGTCAAAGAAAAAATGTGGACCAAACCGTACAAGCTGTTGCTCTACAGTTCGGTACTGTTCATGCTGGCAGGCGGTGCGCTTACGGCATGGACAGGCAAGCACGGGAGCGTAACGCTTCAACCTGGAGTGGCAGTGTCGGAATATAAAGCCGACAACGGCACTGTCGTCAAGTTGCCTGTGGATTTGACACTCAACGGCTTTGAGGTCGTTACGTATCCTGGCACACATACACCGATGGATTTTGTGAGCCACCTGTCGTACAAACCTGCCGATGGCGAGTCGGCATCGGTCGATGTTTCCATGAACAATATTTTCAAATACAAGGGTTTCAGATTCTATCAAGAAGACTATGACGACGAGGGCAATTCTACACTCAGCGTAGCCCACGACCCATGGGGAATAGCAGTAACTTATACTGGCTATATACTTATGGCATTGGGTATTGTCTTTCTTTTTGTCTCGCGGAAATCGGGATTCCGCAAATTGTTGCAAAGCCAGGCTGCAGCCGCTGTGCTGCTGATAGCCTTTCTTACGATGTCAGGCGTTGCGTCGGCAGCACCGCGAACACTGCCAAAATCCACTGCCGACAAGATGGGACAGATGTATGTCCTCTACAAAGGACGTGTGTGTCCGTTGCAGACGTTGACCAATGATTTCACCACAAAGCTCTGTGGCTCGGCTCGATATGAGGGTCTTACATCGGAACAGGTTTTTGCTGGTTGGATGTTCTATTTCAGCGAATGGGCCGATGAACCGATGATCAAGGTGAAAGGCGACGACGTGCGAGGACTGCTGGGCATCGATGGTAAACGAGCCTCGTTCAACGACTTTGTGGCACATCAGGATGCCTTTGCGTCGCAACGCTCAATGGGCGCCCAAATGCCTATGGGTATGGGCGGTGCCGTCAAGTCGAAGACTATGCGTGCCGCCAGCGAGAAATACAATCTCATACAGATGCTCGTCGGTGGAAAGCTGGCTAAAGAGTTTCCTGTGCGCGACAGTGCCGGTACGGTCGGCTGGTATGCGCAGAACGATGACCTGCCTTTCGCAACACCCGACGATGATTACTTTTTTATCAAAAAGCAGCTCAGCTATTGTCAAGAACTGGTTCTGAAAGGTGATTTCGACGAGTTGGAGAAGGTATTCGAAAAGACCAAATCATTTCAAGAAAAACGTGCTGGAAGCGAAGTGCTGCCTTCATCAACCACTTACAATGCCGAACGGCTTTATAATAGGCTTACTACTGGTAAGTGGCTGGCAATGTTGGTCGTTACTTTGGGACTTCTCTTCTTCGCGTTAAGTCTTTTCAGAGCAAAGGACAAAAATCGAGAGTCGAATGTCGACTGGGTGCCGTTCTGCGTCGTTGCAGCGGTCTCGGTGTTCCTGCTGACTATTTTTATCCTGCGATGGATTGCGGGGGGACACATCCCGATGGCTGGAGGGTTCGACAGCATGAACCTCATGTCCATAGCCATAGGAATCATCGGACTTGTGATGTCGCGCCGCTACCGGATGGCGCCGTCGATTGCACTGTTGACCATGGGCTTCTGCCAACTTGTGGCCATGATGAGCGGCAGCAACCCGCCGGTCACGCATCTCATGCCCGTGCTGAGTTCTCCGCTGCTCACGCTGCACGTGACGGTGATAATGATTTCGTACGCGCTGTTCTTCTTCGTTATGGTTACGGGAGTGGCTGGTCTGATAGTCCCGAGTCGTTCCAATGAGTTCCGCCGTCTTAACCTGCTGATGCTCTATCCCGCTGTGGCACTGCTGTCTGTAGGTATCGTGATAGGCGCTTTGTGGGCCAACATCTCGTGGGGCAACTATTGGTCGTGGGATCCAAAAGAGGTGTGGGCACTCATCACTCTCTTGGTTTATCTGTATCCGTTGGTGCGATGCCAGCAGGAGGGTGGATTCCGCTCAGACAGAGCACTGCATATCTACTGTGTTATAGCCTTCTTTAGTGTGGTAATCACCTATTTCGGAGTCAACCTCATCCTCGGCGGAATACACTCGTACAATTAAAAATCAATGAGGTCGGAGAGTCCTCGGACAGATACGATAGGAATCAATGAGAATGCGTCAGCATCTGGCGCATTCTCATTTTTTTTGTGCATTAATGCAATCGCAACCTATTTCTTTTTGCCTTTTTTCCAGTCGAAGTAGATCATGCCGGCAGTCCAAAGGACAGCGCATATTATTGCCCACGTTACTCCGTTCATGGTTACCAGATTGTCAAGTCGCTGTTTGATTTGACGGCCTCGCGTATGGACTCAGGAAGGTTGGGGAAAAAGGTGATGCCGGTGATGCGTTCCACCTCGCTGATGGTGTTGGTGTAGAGGTCTTTTTTCTTTGTGCCTTCGTTGTTGCGGCAGATGAATCCTATGCCTTTTGGATTTTTTTCGTCCAGGCAGACAATCACTTTGAAGAATGCTTCGGGCACAGGTATGTCGTGCTGGCCTATGGTGGCATGCTCTTGGTTGAGGAACAGAGGTCCGCAGACGATGTATATTTCACCGTATTTGCGAGCCCAGTTGCGGCAGTCCATCTCAATCTGGTTCCAGATGCCGCTGTTCAGCGTCTTGTTTTGCGGGCAAGCGTTGGTCATCAGAAAGGTCTCGTACATGGCTGTGCTGTCCCATTTGTTGTCGCCTGCAGGGCACATATGTCCGCGATCCCAGCAGGTGCCGCGATAGTCCTGCCAATAGGCTCGCGGCTGTGGCACCTCTTTGTCGTCGTGCCATCCCGTCACGGGTCGTGGTACGGGGCCGTCGGTATGGTCGGCAGTGAGACGCCAGGCCACCCAGTTGGGCTGACGTGTGTCTTTGTTGTAGGAAACGACGTAGGCTTTGCGCGTCAGTATCTGCTCAGACCGGTCGGCGAGGGGAGAGGGCAGGGGCAGATCGCATGTCCAGCACTGTGGGTCGTCCTGCTGCACAAAAGTGGTTGTCTGCGTGTTGGCTTGCCGGCAAGAAACAATCGAAAAAAGCAGCAGCAGGAGGACAGGTATTATGTGTATGCGTTTCATCTTTTTATTATGGATGGGGAATAAAGTTTATTATGTTATTCCTTCGCCGAAAGAGAAGGACTTCTTTTTGCGTCGGTTTTTTGTTGGAATTTGTCGGTGTCGATGACAAAGCGTTCGTGGGTGCCTTCGCCGATGAGCCCGCATTCGTCGTAGGCTTTGACGCTGAATACGATGCGACGTCTGTCGACCTCTACCACTTCGCTGTCGCACCATACCTTCATGCCTACAGGTGTGGCGGCGGTGTGCGATACGTCGATACGTGTTCCTACGGTTCCCTGTCCAGGTTCGAGATGAGGAATTACGCTTTCGTTACATGTGCGTTCGATGAGTGCTATCATCATTGGGGTGGCGAAGACCTTGACGAGTCCGCTGCCGATGCGGTCGGCGCAGAGGTCGTCGCTGACGGTCTGCTCGAGGTGTCCTTTTGTTCCTTTTTCTATCATGTTTTCATAACGCGAAGTGGTTATTTTTATTGCGTGCGGCAAGACTGGTTCAATGCAATAATATTGAAAATAACGCTTTTGCCAGTAACTAAACAGCAATTATCAGCAAATGTCTTTTTTCTTTTAACAGCAATTATCAGCAATTGAACGGCAATTGTCAGCAATTT
>CAMOFI010000088.1 GCA_946613135.1 uncultured Bacteroidales bacterium | reverse complement strand
GCTCGCATTGCCGCCGGCTACAAAGACGAATAGAAGATTCCCGCGTCCGATACATGAATGTCGAAGAATTACGCGACTACTGCCTCTCGCTCGGAGAAGATGTCGAAGAGAAAATGCCATTCCAAGCCTTCAAGGCTGCACAAGGCGTTCTTGCCTTCTATGTGAATGGGCACATTTTCTGCTATTTCGACATCGACTCGTTTACCACCGTCACCCTCAAATGCCAATCTGACCGCATAGCCGAACTGAAAGAACGCTACACGGCCATAGGCAAGCCCTACAACATGTCCTCCAACAACTGGATAGGTGTCGATCCGACAGCAATAGAAAGTCAACTGTTAAGAGAACTGACAAAAAACTCCTACAATCTGGTTCGCAACAAAAATAATCGCCACAGCAAGGCCAAAAAGTAAAAAAGCCCCTCTTCAATGCAGGAGAAAACTGTAGCCTAATCGCTGTCAGAGCGGCATTAACGGCTCCAGTCTATCCCTTCCGCAAAACATCGACAAAGGTCTGCGGCAAATAGACATTTTCCAGCTCTGAAGCCTCTTTAAAAAGCGGAGCCACCTCTTGCGGTGTATAGCCAGCTATACCACAGCCTACAGCTGTGACGAGAAACGTCAGTTCCGGATGCTGACGGGCACAGACCATAAAGTTGCCGACGGCTTTTTTCAGCGACGCATCGCCTTCCATGGTAGGCAACGCATAGGTTCGCCCCGTGAGGCCCTCGCCAACGCCCCATTCAGCGCCAAAATTCTTATGAGCATACCATGCAGCTCCACCGCCATGCATACCATGGATATTGCTGCCGAAAACAAAGATTTCGTTGTCGTTGAGCGAACTGATATTGTCAGACGCAATACGATATCCTTCAACTATTTGCGTGTTTTTCATATCTTATTGTTTGAAATTTCGATTTGCAAAAGTATGGTTTTTCTCTGTAAAAAACAACTTTTTCCGCAAAAACTTTTGCACGGAAAAGAAAAGCGACATAAAAAACCAACACACTACAAAACATCAGATCCTGTTCCTTCACGTTTTCGTTTTTGCACGCGTTTTTGTTTTCGTACGGATTTAAAGTCAAAAAAAATCATAGTTAAAAAAATATCATTCTGAAGTTAACGTTAATATTCAAGTTAAAGTTTAAAAAAATGACACACACCTCTCCCCTTAAAGTCCACTTCATCGCCATCGGCGGCAGCGCCATGCACAACCTGGCGCTGGCGTTGCACAAAAAAGGCTATACCGTCACCGGCTCGGACGACGAAATCTTCGACCCCGCACGTTCACGCCTTGCCAAGGCAGGCATACTGCCACCCGACGAAGGCTGGCACCCAGAGCGTATCACCCCCGACCTCGACGCCGTGGTGCTGGGCATGCACGCACGCATCGACAATCCCGAACTGCTTCGTGCCCAAGAGCTTGGACTGAAAATATACAGCTATCCCGAATACCTCTACGAGCAGTCGAAGGACAAGCTGCGCATCGTGGTGGGCGGCAGCCACGGCAAAACGACCACCACAGCAATGATACTCCACGTGCTGCGCGAGGCAGGCATCGAGGCCGACTATATGGTTGGCGCACAGCTCGAAGGCTTCGACGTGATGGTACGCCTCACGCACACTGCTAAAGTTATGGTCATCGAAGGCGACGAATACCTAACCTCGCCCATCGACCGCCGACCCAAATTCCACCTCTACCATCCCAACGTGGCCATCATCACCGGCATCGAGTGGGACCACATCAACGTCTTCCCCACTTTCGACATCTACAAAGAACAGTTTGCAAAATATATAGACCTTATCGAAGAGGGCGGCACGCTCATCTACTGCGACGACGACCCGGTGGTGCACGACGTGGCCACCGCCAACCAGCGCAACGACATAGCCAAACTGCCTTACGACATACCGCAATACACTGTTCGCAACGGCATCACCTACATTGCCGACAACGAAGGCCACGAAACGCCGCTGCGCATCTTCGGCCGTCACAACCTGCTGAACCTCACCGCCGCACGCCTCGCCTGCCGCGAACTGGGCATTAGCGACCAAACCTTCGACCAGGCCATCGCCACCTTCGGCGGCGCCAGCAAGCGCCTCGAGCTGGTCAAAGCCAACGAAAACAGCGCAATGTACAAGGATTTCGCCCACGCGCCTTCCAAGCTGCGCGCCACCATCGCCGCCGTTCGCGAGCAATACCCCGACCGGCGCCTCGTGGCCTGTATGGAGCTGCACACCTTCAGCTCGCTGACCAAAGAATTCCTGCAGCAGTACCGCGGCACGATGGACCAGGCCGACATCCGCTTCGTCTACTTCAGCCAGCACGCGCTGCAACTCAAAAAACTGCCGCCCCTCGACCCCGAGGAGGTGCGAAAAGCCTTCGGCGGCAACATCGAAGTCTTTACCGACAGCCACCAAATGCTCGAAGCCGTCAAGCAGACCTGCTCCGATTTTTCAGCTTCCAATCTTAAATTTTCAATTTTAATGATGTCCAGCGGCAACTTCGACGGCATCGACTTCAGCCAACTTGCCGACAAAATCATTTAAACATATCAACATACAAACCGACAATGAAATCAAAATTTGAACCCGGAGATAAAGTAAAGTTCCTCAACCAGATAGGCGGCGGCATCGTCACCAAGGTCACCGACGACTTCGTCTTTGTGCAAGACGATACCGGCTTCGACATACCGATGCAGCCCGACGAACTGATACGTATGGCCGACCAGCAAGGCGCTGCCAAGATGTTCAACGCCACGATGGAAGAGCACCTCAAAGGCAAAGGCACTCCCCTGCCCTCGTCGCTGCCCGGCGCCGCACCGAAAATCAACGTGCCGCTCACTCCCGAAGAGGAAATCAAACAGCTCAAAAACCAGATTGCCAACCTTAAAGACCAGATTGCCAAGCTCAAGAAGCAACTCAGCAACGTGCAGCAGCAGAACACACGTTCCCTTACTGACAACATACTGCTCCAACATCAGACAGCCCCTGGCGAAGCCGAAGTGGATCTCCATATCGACATGCTCACCGAACGCCCTGCAGACCTCACACCACACGAAGCCTTCGAAATCCAGATGCACTACTTCAGGCTCTGCATGAACCACGCATTCGCCAACAAGATGAAAAAAGTCACCTTCATCCACGGCGTAGGCAAAGGCATCCTGAAAGACGAGATCTACAAAGAACTCAAACAATACGACAACATCCACTTCTTCGACGCCCCGATGTCGAAATACGGGGTCGGCGCCACCGAAGTTTATTTTCGATAAACCTAAAACATAAAACCATGAGCAAGCAGATAACTATCGGCGACCTGACACTCGGTGGCGGAGCCCCTATCCGCGTACAATCCATGACCAACACCGACACCATGGACACCATCGCCACCGTCGAGCAGACCCTGCGCCTCGTCGAAGCAGGATGCGAGCTGGTGCGCATCACCGCACCCGACGTCCGTGCCGCCGAGAACCTTTACAATATCAAGAACGAGCTGGCTCGGCGCGGATGCACCGTACCACTCGTAGCCGACATACATTTCAATCCCAAAGCCGCCGAAACAGCAGCCGCCATCGTCGAAAAAGTGCGCGTCAACCCCGGCAACTACACCGACCGCAATACCGGCCGCACGCAATGGAGCGAAGAGGAATACGCCGACGACCTGAAACGCATAGGCGACAAGATGGCACGCCTTATCGAGATCTGCAAACAACACGGAACCGCAATGCGCATAGGCACCAACCACGGCAGCCTGAGCGAACGCATCATGAGCCGATACGGCAACTCTGCCGAAGGCATGGCACAGTCTGCCATCGAGTTTGCAGAAGTATGCCGCCAACAAGGATTTGAGAAACTGGTTTTCTCAATGAAAGCCAGCAATGTCAAAGTCATGGTGCAAAGCACTCGCCTTTTTGTCGACAAGATGAAATCCCTCGGCATGGACTATCCTATCCATCTCGGAGTTACCGAAGCTGGCGACGCCATGCAGGGACGACTCAAAAGTGCCGCAGGCATCGGTGCACTCCTCATTGACGGCATAGGCGACACCATACGCGTCTCGCTCACCGAGGATCCCGTGGCCGAAATACCCGTTGCCTACGATATCCTGCAGGCTGTCGGTGCACGCATCACACAGCCCGAATACATAGCATGCCCCTCCTGCGGACGCACACAATACAACATACAGGACGCCCTGCAGCAAATCAAGAAAGCCACAGCACATTTCACCGGCGTGAAAATCGGTGTCATGGGTTGCATCGTCAACGGTCCCGGCGAGATGGCCGATGCCGACTACGGCTACGTCGGTAGCGGCGAAGGAAAGATTACTCTCTACAAAGGCCGTGAAATCGTCAAGCGCAACATCGACCAACGCGACGCCGTCGACGAGCTGGTCAAGCTAATAAAACAGGACAGACAATAGCAGCTATATGCCTAACAAAGCAACAAGCGACCCGAATGGGTCGCTTGTTGCTTTTAGAGCTCACAATAAAAAACAGGACGCCCCCTTTCGGGGGCGTCCCACACCATTATGAATTCAACAAAACAATCTACAAATCTAATTCAATTTTAGTTATGTTAGTGAGGAAAGTTGTGTTAGTTTTATATCGGTTGTAGCTTTTATCGAAATGGTTTAATTAAAAGTGGTAGTTGAAACCAATACGGAAGTTGCCGAAGTGGGCGTTGAGGTCCTGAGCACTGCTGTTGGCCACGAGACCGAACATGTTGTCGACATCGGTAGAAACAAGGTCGTCCTTGTTAGTGCCAGTGCCACCGACATAGGTCTTGGTGCTGGTGTGGAGGAAAGCGAGACCAGCGAGGTCTATGTAGCAGTCGGCCGACCAGTGGTCGCTGATGCGATAGTTGACACCAGGAGTGACGGTGAGGCCAATCATAGTGGTCTTGGTGGTGCCATCGTATTCATCGTCGTATCCTAAGACAGCGGCATTGCTGTAGTCGTGAATCTTGGTGCGGGGGCTGATGCCGAAGCCGAGAGCAGCCTCGCAGAAGAAGTTGAACTTGCCGGCATTGGCGAAGTAGTAGCGGAAATATGGAGCTACGGTGAACATCGTCATGCTAGTCTTCGACCAAACCTCCTGATTGAGAGCATATGCACCCTGAGTATAGTTGGTCATAGTACCGTAAGAATATTCGATGCCAAGACCTACCTGCATTTTGTCATTCAGTACGTAGCTGATAGTCGGAGCAATGGCAAGGGTCATTGCTTTATTGTTAGGAGCATCCCATACTGGACTGGTTTCCGAAGTGAATGTACCGCTAGTGGTGTTGAATCCAAGCTGTCCGCCGAGAATCCACTGTGCGTTGGCAGCCATCGTGAATGCTACAAGAGCAAGGGTTAAAAAAACTTTTTTCATTTTTCTTAATTTTTTTGACTGTTATGATTTATTTTAACGTCTGCCTTTTTTGTAAGGTCGAAACTTTTTGTTTCGTTTTTCGAATTGCAAAAGTACGTACAATTTTGAAAACAAAGCCTGTTTTTGGGGGAAACGACAAAAACAGGCTTTGAAATGTTCAATCGCGGATGTTTAGAAGTAGAGGTCGCGTTCACCTTCGCCAATCTTGCAAAGATTTCCTTCCACTTTTCGCTTCAGTTCTTCCTTGCTGAAGGTCTGCGTCAGTTCCTTGAGCAGGCGCAGTCCTTTCTCCTTGGTGGCGGGGCTGGCATAGTCCTCGAGGTACTCGCGGAAGGTGAACATAGCGTTGGGCTTGCAGTACTCCTTGATGAGGCCGGGCTTGGCCAGGTCCATGAAGTCGGCGCCCACGCGGCCTTTGCGGTAGCAGCCTGTGCAGAAGCTGGGTATGTAGCCGCCGTCGATCATCATGCTGATGACCTCGTCGAGCGAGCGGTGGTCGCCGAGGGTGAACTGGGCGCCGGTGTCGCCGGTCTTCTCGTAGGGTTTGGCCTCGCTGCTTTTGTTGTCCTCGTCGTATCCGCCGGGGTTGGTCTCGCTGGCGGCGCTGATTTGGCTGACGCCGTAGCGCACAAGCTGGTCACGCAACTCGGGACGCTCGCGCGTACTTATAATAATACCAGTGTAAGGCATTGCTATGCGGATGATGGCAATGATCTTCATAAAGTCTTTGTCGCTGACAGGATGCGGGATGTTCTCGGGCAGGCTGAAGGGAGTGCCCTCGGCAGGCTCGATGCGCGGGAAGCTGACGGTGTGGGGACCGCAGCCGTACTCCTCTTCCAGATGACGTGCATGCTCCATGATGGCCAGGATTTCAAAGCGGTAGTCAACCAGTCCGAACAGGGCTCCGACACCCACGTCGTTGATGCCGCCTTCCATAGCGCGGTCCATGCATGTCAGGCGGTACAGATAGTCGGCCTTGGGGGTGCCGGCGGGGTGGAACTTGGCATATTCCACTTCGTCGTAGGTCTCCTGGAAGCAGACGTATGTACCTATTTTTTCAGCCTTTAGCTTGGCATAGTCTTCGACGCTCATCGGAGCCAGTTCGACATTGATGCGGCGGATGGTGCTGCCCTTCTCGTCCTTGGCGGCGTAGGTACGGCGGATAGCCTCGACCATGTAGTTGGCATCGTTGCGCGGACTTTCGCCGCAGATGAGCAGCGCACGCTTGTGGCCCATACGGAGCAGGTGCAGGGTCTCGGTCTCGATTTCGTCAAGGGTCAGTATCTTACGCTTCAAGGCCTTATTATCGCGACGGAAGCCGCAATAGACGCAGTTGTTGACGCATGCATTGCCTGTGTAGATTGGTGCAAATAGCACCAGGCGGCGGCCATAAATTTCGTTTTTGCAGTACTCGGCAGTATCAAGTATCTTCTTGATTCCTGCTTCGTCCTCCACGCTGAGCAGTTTGGCCACATCCTCGAGGTTGAGGCCCTTCAACTTGCGGGCTTTGTTGAGTATATCGTTTAATTGGCTGTCTGACGGAGCGTTGTTCTCGAGCATTC
>CAMOFI010000087.1 GCA_946613135.1 uncultured Bacteroidales bacterium | reverse complement strand
ATGAATAGCACAATAATACTACGCCAATGCGGTCTAATGACCGATTTGGGTTTAAGGCTATAAGACACGAGGCCTTAATCGAAGAGATTATTTGTGCTCTTTGTAGTAGGTTAATCCGAGCCTGACGTTTTCGATGACGGCGTTCGACGAGAAAGTGGCTCCGGCCACAGCATCCACATCAGAAGCTAAGGCGTCTTCGACCGTCATACCGTTCCACTTTTCTAAAAGACCACTATCGGTCATACGCTTGAAGAAGCCCGGCGTCTCGCTGTTCTCAAGAGCTTCGACTTTCACCACCTTGTTGTCTTTCACGGTAATAACCAACGGTGTGGCTCCGTTGTAACCTTTTACATCCTGCGAGAGGGTGCTCGTATCGATAGTATAGACTCCTCCCTTCTTGGTCATGATGCCATCGGTGCTTGTACAGGCAAAGAATAACACTGCCGTACATACAATCAAGAATATGCTTTTTCTTGTCATATTGAGTAATATTTTATTGGGTTGAAATATTTTACAATACATTAAATTTCGATATACACATGCTATTTTACTGATTTTTCGTAGCCCTACCGCTGCCGAAATCGGCCCTGTGGACCGTGAATAACACCACAAGAGCTGAAAGCAACGAAACGACAAAGAACGTGGCAACGAAATCGAAGAGGCGCATAGACACCGGGAATGCGTCGACTACAGCATTGGCTCCGAGTTTGACGATACCAAAATGCTGCTGCAGCACGCAGACAACAAATCCCAAAACGAGACCCGCGACACAGCCCACAAGGGCTATCATCACACCCTCCGTGAAAAAGACCTTTCGGAGGTCTTGCTCCTCCATGCCTAAAGCCTTAAAAGTGAACACATCTTTATGTTTGTTGATGATAAGCAGCGAGAGCGATGCTATCAGATTGAGTGTCGAAATCAGCACTATGAGCGACAATATAAGGAAAACACCCCATCGTTCGGAACGAAATATCTTATAATACAATGGCTTCTGCTCGTAACGGTCCTTTACAGTATAGCTGTCGCCAAGGATTGACTTTATCTGGCGCTTGCATTTGCTGACCTGGCGCGGCGACGAAGCGGCAAGACTGATGGCCAGGGCTGTCACCTCGTCACTATCGTACGACATCAGAGTACGCACAAAGTCGATGTCGGCGACTACGTACTTGTCGTCGATCTCTTCCTGGATGCTGAACGCACCGGCAGGAATTGCGTAGCCGTTGTTAAAAGCCTCGTCCATTGAGAAACCTATCGACGAGGTGCCGCGTTTAGGAATATGGACAGCAACCATGGTGTTTGTCATCGAGTTGATACCCATCCGCATCATGATGTTCCACCCGAAAAGCATATAATACTGTATGCCGTAATCTGTATTCTCTTTGAGAATGTAGCGCCCATCAGTAAGCATCGTGTCGAGCCCGCTGCCGAGATGATAGTTGGCATCGACACCACGCAGTTGCACTATGGCCTCCGACTGGTGCAGGGTGAGCCACGCATTCTCTTCAACCATCTCCGACACGACGCTCACTCCCTCTACCTTTTTCAGAGCCTGATAATCAATATCTGACGTATGGAACGTCTTGCCTTGCCCTGCTTCGACGACCAACTCGGGATCGAACACATTGAAGAGGGTCTGAGTCAACTCTCCGATGCCGTTATACACCGACATGACAACAACAAGGGCCAAGGTGCTCACCGTAATACCTATCATCGATATCCACGATATAAGGTTTATAACGGTCTTTTCCTTGCGCGAGAATAGGTAGCGCCGCGATATGTATAAGAAAGCTTGAATGAGATGACTGATTAATGTATTATTGTTTCAAAAGAGTCTCGATATTTTCGATATAATCCAGTGTATCATCGAGATAGAACTGCAACTCGGGGATAATCCTAAGCTGTTTGCCCTCTCTTATACCGAGGCGGCGCCGTATGTCGGAAGCATTTGTCAAGATGGCATCAATCACGCTCTGCGTGGTGGCTTTCTCGCTGCTTTCGGGCATAGTGCCAACAGGGTAGATGCTCACATAGACACGAGCAATCGAGAGGTCGCTGGTAACGCGGACACGCGTGACAGTGATGAGCGAATTGCCGATCCGTGGTTTCATTTCCTTGAGGAAAATCTCGCCCAAATCCTGCTGTATCAGTCTGGATATCTTATTTTGTCGGGTAGAGTCCATATTTTTGTTTTCGTCCGAGCCTTACGCCAAATATGCCCACTGGCCCGGTTGTTTTTTTATATAATTGTTGATATTCCGTTTAACCTGACCATTACCCCCTCATGCATGGTGCTCATTGACTGTCGGACACGCTGGAGTGATCGTCGAGGCAAGTGCAAAAGTTTATAATCTGATTCCCAGCCGCACAGGCAGGAAACATGTCTGTTGAGTATAGGCCAAGGCCACTTCAAGATAGACACTCAAATAGTTGCGCTCCATATTGCGGTACTCGTAGCGGAAAAACCAGTTGAGGCCTGTCGACAACTCGAAATAGGGTGTCAAAGTGTTGCCATAAGGGCCATCGGACATCAGATAGCTGGCTCCTGCCTTGGCGCCAACCATCGGAGACCATTCGACATCGAGCGGACGATAGTCAAAATCCACAAATGCCATAGGGCAGTGGCTGCCTGCGGCAAAATCGAAGTTCTTCATCTCAGATGGTAGTGCCACGAAATTGTAGCCCAGACCGAGTCCAAGAAAGAAATCCTGCTTGATGTTGACTCCGTTGATGATATTGGCACCAATGGCATGCTGAAGATTATCGATATAATAGCCACTTGCGCCCTCTTTGCCGAAATTCATGACAAACGGCATATACCCTATCTCGGCTTTGAACATGTACTCGACATCCGAGCGGTCCTGACGGAACTGGGCTTCGCATACATTACATTGTAAGCCAACAACAACAAACAGAGCGGCTAAGAGTATGTTTTTTTTCATGTGATATTTTTTTTCACATGTATTACGGAGAAAACATTTTTTTATTGTTGTATAAGTACAAAAGTTTGCGCCATGTTCCTTAGGCATAACTGATGCAGGAGCATCCCGACATGCGGCATAGGCTTGAATGACGGCATCATTCGCCAACCAAGCGTCTTATTATCCGCGACGTGGCGTAATTGTATACGACCAACAGCAATATCGCCAGAACAAAAGCCATTAGCGGCAATTGCCATGCCCCTCCCGACAAGCTGAAGACGGCATCGACCTTGCCTACATACAATCCCCTTACCCACATCGCCATTACCATTGCAACAACAATGACAACGACACTGACAATACTGATGGTAAGATGATAGAAACGGGCTATCTGACGTGACGTATAGCCTATATTGTAAAGATTGACGAAGAGTGAACGATTCTTCTGGACTATCACGTTGACACTCATCACTACAAACACAATGGAAAGGACTACGATAGTCAATGCGATGACGAACACGAAAAGCATGGCGATTTTGAACAAGAACGACAATTTGCCCGATTCCAGCTCTGTCTGGTTGATATTAAGTCCATTGGCTTCAAAAAAAGCTGGTATACGCTCGTCGGTGGCATCATTGAACTCCACTAACAGACGGCTGCTGCGATTCTTGTCGCCTGCACCGAACTCGCGGTTGGCCCATAGCAGGAAAGACTCCGGAACAAGGATGGAATTAATCTTGCCCGACAGCCCCACGATACGACTGTCGTAAACCTTGCTTTTGCCGTTGCCCTCAACAAAGATATTGAATGTGACCTGCGACAACATAGCCTCGCTCACCACAGGCAGCGACTGGCTCTCGGCAAAGCCGAAATTATAGAGGCTAAGGTATTCCTCGGGAATAATGACCGGCAGGAAATCGCTCGTTGAATCCCACACCCACTCATCGCTTTGCACATCGAGGTACCTGTCGGGAACGCTCTCAAAGAATAGTTCAGTGCTCATACGTTGCCCACCAAAGCTGATGGCCGCACTTGTGCTGAACGATGCACTGTTGAACTGTGCCACATCCTTGACGAACTCCTGTTCTTCAAGTTTGCCCAACTCCCGTTCGTCAAAGTAGATATTCTCTTTGTTGGCTGTTTTAAAGATGGTTATATTTTTCGATACGGTAACAGTGTGGGCCTTAAACACATCGGTCTGTTGTGTCATCAAAGGACGCAGGTCGAAATAAGCCTGGGCCACAACAAGAATTATGGCCACACCGAAAAGAAGCGTCAGAGCATATCCGACAATCTGTGCCGGCACGAGAGTTTTGCATTGTAGTTTACGTAGCATTCTTTGTAGCGTTAGAGAGTTGTTCGGGTGAATCATCAACCTCGTTGGTCACGTTTAGAGGTTCATTCTTACATCAGTAGCTATCTGGTCGACAGGGTCAAGAGCAGTGACGATGACTCCGGCACCTTGTCTCGCGACCTCGTCCATTACCATATTGGCCAAAAGGCATGCATTTTCTTTATCCACATGGCTGAACGGCTCGTCGAGCAGCATGAAAGCGAACGGCTGGCATATGGCACGTACCGCAGCGACACGCTGGCGCTGGCCCAACGACAGTGTTGCCACCGACTGGCCGAGTTTGTCTGGAGGCAAAAGGCTGGCAAGCATCTGCCTGATTTCTTCGTCAGTCTTGAAATTGGTAAGCCTGTTTTTCAGCAGCACATTCTCCAGTGCCGTCAGCTGCGGGAAGAGGCACAAGTCCTGAAACATATAACTCAATACGTTCACCTTGAAGGATTGTGTACGTTCCACCTCTCGCTCCCGCCCGTCTTCCTTTTCCAAAAAACGGATTGTTCCGTCGTAGGCGTTACTGGTGCCATATATGAAATTGAGCAGCGACGACTTGCCGTGACCCGACTTGGCACAGACCATATATCTCTTACCTTGTTCGAAGACCACATGCGGTTGCAAATATATGTCGGAACCGGACACCTCCGATTCCGACATATAGCGTGGTTTGATGTTGTTGAGCTCAATCGTCATATTCAAAGTCGTCCTCTTCGTCGACGTAGTATTCTTCCTCGTATACAGGACTTTCGTCTCCACCGCCTATCTGCTCCGTCAGTTTGCCGAGTTCAACCAGATGGTTGTCGACAAAATGGAGCGTCGACAGCAGGCTGTTTTCCTTCTTGTCTTTAATGTATAGATAACTCTCGGCTCCTGTGTCGCTGGTGCTGTAAAGTTCAAAACTTTCGAAGTAGTTGCCGAGCAGCTTGGTGACGTTCTGCGGAATGAGCTTCACCACAGCCTGCGGGTAGGTATTGACATCCAGGTTGGCATACATATAGAATAAATTCTTGGACTTTGAAGCAATGGAGCCGTCGATGCCCTTGCCAAATCCGCCACCGATAAACTTGGTCACAGCGTCCTGGCTATTGGTGATGTAGAGATACTTGTCAGTCTTGGCTACATATATTTCAATGCCTGATCCAACATTGGCGTAGTAGTAACCGTCGCGGGCTTCCATGCCGGCAGCATCGATAATCTGCTGCACTGTGGCAGCATCGCTGATGTCGGCAACGATGGCCATAAGCGGCATGACGCTGGTCTGCTCGTTCTCGACCAAGTCGAAGATACTGAAGGCGACACTGCCCTTGAGAGCTCTGATGATGTCCACCAGACTTTTGTCACCCACCAAAGGCTCGTTGAAGTCGACGTCTTCTATGTTCATGCCTGCATACATATCGGCGGCTTTGGCAGCATTCATGGCAAACGAGAAGAAGAGGTAGCTCTTCTCGGGCAGCATCTTCAACAGGTCGCTGTTGAACTTTTGGTAGTAATCTTTATACTTTTTTGTGTTGAAACCCTGGGATGTCATCTCGGTGCGGAATGCACCTTTGTCGAAATAGAGGTTCCAAGCCATCGACATATTCTTCATGTCGTCCAAATACTCCTGTGGCAATCCAGTCTTATCCAATGCGTCGCCACCCATCTGTTCAGCGAAATTCAGCATGGAACCATAGTCGGCCCAGATGCTCATCTCGCTGCGGTTACGCCAATAGTCGGCAAACTTCTTGTTGCCAGCCATGCTTCCGTCTTTCTTCAGATTCATCGTTGACGAGAGGTCATTCCCGAACGTTGTGGTCAGCACTGCCACTTCCTTATTATACAGGATAGTTCCAAAATCGGTAGTGGCTTTGTTATAGCCATTCATCTCCTCGAACACCAATTCGTCGCCCTCTTCGGCCGTCTCGCGAAGGAATTTCTCGAAACGCGACTTTTTGTGCATGGCGGCAATCACGGCAAATCCCATATCCTGTGTAACGTATACGGTGACATCTTTCCTCAGGTCGAGTCCCGTCTCGGTGGGATCGTCGATTATTTTGTTGATCAGTTCGGCCATTTCAGAATTCTCCTGGCGCAACTCCTGCATGCCGAGTTTGACGAACGAGATGTTCTCGATATTCTTGACATCGGCCTTTTTCATCAGGTCGCCAACATTGATGTCGGCCACGAGAAACGAATTGGACGGAATGTAAGCAGCCACATCGGGTCCCTTCGAACAGGCAGCCAGCAGCACTACGGCAGCCAGCATCATCATTATTCTGTGCATTAGATTGTGTTTCATTGCAATTAGTTTTATGTGTCTATGATTGTGTTTTGTTGCCTTTTTCCGTATATTTTTCGCTTAACGGAAAAAATATATTTTTATTGCATGTCATTTCCCGAACATCACCTTCTCGCTGTTGAACATACGCGTGAGGACGAAGACGGCGATGGCGGTATAGGCAATATTGGCCAGGACGGTGATGCCGATGGCGGCGGGCTTGAGGTCGAACGAGAAAATCGACGCCATCGACTGCACGCTGTTGTAGAACGGGATGAGGTAGGCCGTCAGCGATTCGGGAGCGTCGCCGCCCAGCATCGGCGTGAAGCCAATGAACATCACAAGCAGCATCAGTGGCAGCACCAGCGTGCCAGCCGATTTGACATCCTTGGCCAGTGCCGACAGGATGGAGATGCAGCTGACAAGTACCAGTACCGTACTAATCAACACGCAGAGTATCAGTAGATAATCACCCGTCGTATAGGGTATTGCAATATCGATATCCATTCCGTCGCCCTTCAGCATCCGCGGCAGCGACAGGATGATGCCGAGGAAGCTCGACAGGCCGCTGA
>CAMOFI010000086.1 GCA_946613135.1 uncultured Bacteroidales bacterium | reverse complement strand
GCCCTTATAAAAACCTCATGGTCCGACCCAGGATTACCCGCAACCGTCCGTGCCGAACCGTCGGCACATTCAAAGCGCGTCACACCTGAGCTGTCAATCAGGTTACCCCCGTTTTTGAAAGCATGGAATGCAAACCCATACCCATTTCCGAACCCAGGCGCAAGCACATTGCGGCTGAAAACAAAATCATCAAACCCCAGTCCCATCTGCGCCAATAGCGTCGCCGCCAAGTCGCTCTGCATCATAACCTCGTCAACCACACGTCCTCCCTTGACTGCTCCACCCGTCCACACCATAGGGATATGCGAAACCCTATAGTCACTCGTCGATTGCCCACTCTCAAGCGGAACCCCATGGTCAGGAACAATAATAAGCAGCATGCTGTCCCATCGCGGCGAGGTTCGTAAGCTATCAACAAATACCCCGATGCACGAATCCGTATAGGCAAACGAATTCTTCCGGTCGTCCGCAAGTCTGCGCATCGGAACAACCCACGGCTCGTGGCTGCTCAGCGTCAAAATAACATCAAACCGCCTCGAGCTCTCCATCCTCCGCTCTCCGTCCCACAGCGACGACGGCACCAATGTGTATGCATCAGGAGCGCCCCAGCTGCTCAACCGACGGCTCTCAGCGAACGACTCGCTTCCCCTCACATCCTCAAAGCCCGTTTCATGCAGATAACCACGCATATTCGTGAAGTCAACATCACCACCATACACAAAACTCGACTCATAACCCGCATTCTTCAGCGACGACGCCAGCGAAGGCAACTTGCGGCACTTATCTGCCATTTTCATCAGCGACGTCGTCGGCATCCCCATCCATCCGCTCAGCAGAGAAACCAGTCCGCGGTCTGTACGGAAATTGTTCGCATAGCAGTTAGTGAACAACACCCCATCCTTGCTCAATGCCATCAAGTTCGGCCCCACACTGTCGTTCATCACCATATCCCATCCGCCGCCTTCCCACACAATCATCACAATGTCCGGACGCGAGGTCCACAACAGCGTGTCCCCTATCCCACCATTCTTCTCGAACAGCGGCGCAATCAGTCTCTCGGCCTCCTCCTCCGGCATAAAGTCAAACACACCCTCCAAGTCCTCCGACTTGAACAGCGAATGAATCATGTTGAACGACGGGTTCAGCGCAGCATGGTTGCAGAACCCATACCGCGAAAAGTAAGCATACGACGGATTTGCCGTCGACTCCGACACACCACCCCGCATGCCCACAAAAACCAACCCCGCAACAGGCACAAACCACAACGCCGTCCATCTCTTCCCCACCGGTTCCACAACCTGCGGCGTCACCCTGCACAGCAACCACACCGTCAACCACACCAATGCCACCATAACCAGGCCTCCAAATATTACACTCCACCACCTCACGCTCGCAAACATATCCTTAGGATTCGCAGCATACATCAAATCGTTAGCATCCATCTTCGCGCCCCAATAGTAGTACAGCACCGCGTCCGCCACGAAAATAAGCGTCACAACAATAGCCACAACCACATAGTAAGGCCTCAAAATTCTGCGAAGCGCAAATCGGTCGAAAAAACAACTGACAACAACCGTCAAAACAGGCACAATCATCAGATAGCTCGTCGTTACCACGTCCAATCGCAATCCGTACCACAGCACCCGCAAGCATTCCGTAAACGGAGCACCCTCCGAGTGACCCGCATTCAACAACATGAAAAATGTTTTCTGAACCGTAAACAACAGCAGGAAAAACAGTAATAATTTGAATATGAATAATAAACGTGACTTCATAATATCTTTAGAGAAAGTGCAAAACTAATATTTTTTTCCCGACTTGTATTATTTTGACCCCCTCAAACGATATTATAGTAAAGAAATCGAAAAAGTTGAATCCTTGACACAAGCAGAATACAATAAAGCCATCGACACCATGGCAGACGATATGTACAGATTTGCAACAAGTTGCTGCGATGACAGAGATTGGTGTGCCGATGCCGTTCAGGATGCTTTTGTCGCCCTTTGGCAGAAACATAAGGAAATCGAATTGAGCGAATGCAAAGGTTTTCTGTTCCTCGTCGTGCAACGCCGTCTGCGAGACAGACTAAGGCACGAGAAGACAATCGCCGTAAAACATACCGACTTGGCGACCGGTAAAGAAAGAACACTAAGCCCCGACAAAGAATATGAAATTAAAGACACAGTAAGATGCGCATTAGGTTATCTGACAGAAATGCAACGGACTATACTAACCTTGCACGACATCGAAGGGTATGATTATTCCGAAGTCGCCAAGATAATAGGCAAAAACTACAGTTTTGTACAAGTCAACGCATTCAGAGCGCGAATCAAACTAAAGGAAATACTTTTAAAATTAAGATAAACATAAGATAAATGAATATAAACCACGATAATTACGAACTGTATCTGTTCCGTTACAAAGAAGGACTGCTCGACGACAAAGAAAAATTGATGGTCGAAAAAGCAATCAATGAGAATCAGGCATGGCGAGAAATGGCCGACATGTATGATCCGGACTTGCGTTTGTCGGAATATGAGGATACGACATACCCTTTCAAGGAAAGATTGAAAAAGATACCCTCAACATCCAGTATTGCAAACAATAAAAGAAAAATAGTATGGATTGGTATATCGATAGCAGCATCTGTGGTCGTTGCTTTGGCAATCGGATTGAGACAGATAGCATCAAGCGGTCCGAATCCACAATCGGTTCCTCCTGCCATTACAGCTTCGACAGATGCAAGTTCGCATTTCGATTTAGATGAAAAAGAACAAACAAACAACAGTTTTACAAACGATACCATACAGAGAATGCAATCTTTAGCACCTATCGATGCTTGTGTAGAAGAAAACAATTATGACGAGTTGGCCATTTTGCCCAAAGAAGAGAACATAACAATTACCGATAAACTTATAAAATACATAGATGACACAAATGACAAAAAGGCTGAAGTGATCGTAAGCGAAAAACTGATTACCTATATCGAAACAAATGACACATCGATTGGTCGACCCCCAAAAAACAATGAGATAAACAACATCGTAGAAGACATTAAAAACACCATACAACTTGCAAGTTTAGATTATTACAATTCAGTAATTGAAAAATTCTCAAATTAAAACATTAATTGTCAACAATATGAAACGAATATTTTGCATAATGTCATTATTTGCCGTTCTAACGGAAGTGGATAATTGCATAGCCCAAACAGACAAACCGGCCACGCAGCGTAGCGGTATCATACAAGTGGACGAATCGGTCGAGACGCTCAGACAGACAATAAGCCGACCTATTGAACGCCTGCAAGCTGCAGGGAAAAGCGTAGTGCGGTTAGTGTATGACACAGTAAATTATGTCGACGTGATATACAACCCACAATATGACGATCCTATAGATGACGAGTGCATAACGATAAAAGGGTCCACACTGATTGTCGACGACCCGGAAGGAATTGTCTTATATGAGATTCATTTGAAACGCCAGGATTTGCTCTATATCAACCGAAAAGGCAAAGCATCTGTCACATTCACAAATGCCCGTGACAAGGATCATGACTTGATAGCAGAACTTAAAAAAGATACCGTGAGTAATCCATCAAACGAAGTGGTTCTGTCGACCCCTAATCTTGCGACGCAGCAGTTGATAGCTGAAAAACGCAAACAAATCAGCAATCCGAGACAGACCGCCGAACTGGCATCAGAAAGTGAGGAAGAAAAAATATATCCTGCAGGTTCTGTTGTCGAGGAAACTGTTATAGCATACGAAGATGGCGAAGAAGATTTGCAGGATAACAACGAAATCATCGAGGTGGAGTACGCTTCAAACAAAATATCAAACTATTATGACTGGGAAGACCGCATTGGCGGGGCTTTCCTTTGGGGGCTCCACAATTGGGGTGACAAATGGTATAACGGATTCGGGAAAATGGATGGAACATACAATCTGCGCACAACGCTGTCGTCGTGGCAGCTGGAGTTCCGATATGCGGCGCTAATGTCAGACCACTTTGACCTCTCGCTTGGAATAGGCTACGAATCAGATGTATACCATTTCAGCACTCCACTTGTAGGAATGGACGCCAATGGTAATTTCCAAAACATAATACACCAACTGCCAAATCAGGATTATTCCGACTATACAGCTATGAACCAAATCCTTACAGGCACCACTTTAGACGACTGGTCAAGCCGCTTGGTGACAAGATACGTCGGCATACCCGTCTCGTTAGGCTTCAGGTTCAACGGATTAAAGATTTCGTTCACGGCCATTCCAGCTTTGGCAATAAACACACGCCATACGGGGCTCAAACACATGTTGGATGGCAAAAGCACAGAGTACCAGGACGTCCGCGACATTTCGCAATTTGTCAACCCATACAAGTTGGATTTGCGGGTCGACTTCCGATTTTTTGAAAGCATAGGCTTGTTTGTCCAAACATCGACTATACAAACATTTAAGCAGTCGCCGGATGCATATCCAATAAAATTCGGCCTTATAATTGCTAAATAAATCATAATTAAGTATCTAACAATATTGATATCGAATAAAAACCATTCTGTCATGAAAAAAACATTTGCATTATTCGCATTAATTCCTTTGCTTTGTTCAAACCAATGTTCTCTGACACAAAGAACCGACAGCTATCCTTCGGAATCGGACTCTGTTTCTTATGCAAGCACAGGACGGCATATTGATATAAAAAAAGGCGACCCGATGTCGACCTACAAGTTTACTGCCGAGGAATTCTACTCTCTGACAATCAGCAGCAGTTTCAAAGTCACGATGTGCGACACTGTCGACTCGATTGTTGTAAGTGTCAACGACAAACTGAAGAAATTTCTCGAGGTCAAGTACACCAAAGGGGTGCTGAAAATCGGTTTCGACCGTTCGTTGCACATAAACTCAGACGGCACCCCGTGCGGATACGTCACTATTCCTTACAATGTAAAACTATGCTCTTTTTATTTGAGTGGCTCTTCAAGTTTCAAAACCAAACTGCCGATTGCAGTGAAGACCTTCAGTCTGAACATGTCAGGGATGACGGAGTTCGAATCGGACGTGACTACCGTAAAATCAGAACTTTCGCTATCGGGCAGTAGTACCTACAAAGGAAAACTGCATTGCAACAAAGCCGATATGAGTCTAAGCGGAATGACTGCCGTTACAGGCAGTTTGAAAGCCAATGAAGTCGAAATAAACCTATCGGGCTCGTCGTCAATCAAATGCAATATGGATGTGAATGTGATTGAGGCAAGTCTAAGTGGTATGTCACAATTAACAGCAAACGGCGAAGTCAACCATATGGATTTCGATCTTTCGGGTAGCAGCAGTCTGAATATGAGCAGTATCCAGATTCCTGGAATCGAAGGCTCGATGTCGGGCATGTCAAACGCAGAGGTGAAATGCTCAAAGCTCTTGAGAATGGATCTATCTGGCAGCAGCAACCTGACCTACAGTGGCAATCCAAAAACAATGATCTCAAAATCCGGCATGGCAACCGCCAACGCAGTCGGTCGATGAATACATAAAACCCTTTCTATTGGCAGGGCCGTGCGCTACCGGTGTGTCCTAAACCGTATGCCGTAGTGCCACTCGATGAAGTCAATATGCGCCATGTGCGATTTGAGGGCGACGCCGACAAAGTGGCGCACGGGACGGTACTCCTTGCTCAGGTTGTAGTAAAGCCCCACGCGCTCGTAGAGCGGCGTGGTGCCGTGCTCGCTGCGCGTGATGTAGGCCGCCAGCGCAGCGTGGATGGTAAGCCGATGGTAGGTTGCCTCGTAGGCTGCCGACGCGGCGATGTAGAACGGCAGGCGGTAGCCTTCGTTCCAGTGGGCAATAACGGCGGTGTGGCTGTAGTTGTATGTAAGGTCGAGGGTTGCACCAACGGCTCGTGCGGGATTGAACCTGTAAAGCCATCCCACCTGCGCGGTATGGGCATAGAAATATTTGCGGCGGGCTCCGCTGTAGCGCGGCATAACGATACCTAGCGCATAGGAAACAAGCCATTCGCCACCGCGAAAAGCAGGATTGTCGACGGGATCAAACTCCCGCCCCAGCCAAGGTTTGTAGGTTTTCGCCCACGTTTTATCGTTTCCGTCGGAAAACAGCGACTCGCGCACTCCGCCACGCTGGTAGAGGTTGCGATCCGGCAAGGTATAGCCGACCGACAGCTGCAGGTAGTTCAGCCCTTTGTTGGGCTTGCGCAAATAGCCGTTGGAGGAATGCGCAAACTTGGCCGCAAAGACGACCTGCGACATATCGCGCATCCTTAGCGCATACGACAAACCTATCTGTATCATACAGTTAGTATACGAACCAATAAAGACATTGTCGGGATTGGGCGTGCGACAAAAGGGGTTGGTGTAGAACGCCAATCCAAAATCCATCTCGAGGTTCAGGTGCTCCCTGAAATCGCCTATGGTATCTATGCGATGCCGAAACTCGAACAGGGGTTGCTGCAGGAAACCGCTGATGCCGATGCGGTGGCCCGCTATGTCGTGGGGGAAATAGGTAAAGTTGCCCCTCACGCCCATCCAGTACGGCTTGCGCAGCAAAGGGAAAAATGCTGCCGAGTCGGCCCGAAACCCCCAATCTTGACGCCAGGCAAATGCGGCATCGATGCCCGCCGAAACGTCTTTGATATAGTTCCATTCCGACGAATTGGGCATGGTGTAGCCCGACAGCAGCGAGACAGTCGTATGCGGCTGAGCAACAGACGATAGTTGCGCGGAAATTACCAAAAAGGCAAGCAAGAATTTCTTCATTTTGCAATCATCTTCAGATACTCGTCTTCGCTGATAATCGGAACACCCAGTTTTTCAGCCTTTTTCAGTTTCTCGGGGCCCATCTTCTCGCCTGCAAGCACATAGTCGGTCTTACCGCTGATGGAGCTGCTCACTTTGCCGCCGTGCTGCTCGATGTCGGCCTTGATTTCGTCGCGGCTGAAACGGCTGAACACTCCGCTGACAACAAAGGTCTTGCCGGCAAGGGCGTCGGAAAGGCGCGTCTCCACAACGGTCATCTTCAGTCCCGCAGCACGCAGACGCTCAATCAGTTGACGGTGACGATCGTCGCGGAAATAGTCGTAGATGAACCGTGCCGTCTTTTCGCCCACATCCTCGA
>CAMOFI010000085.1 GCA_946613135.1 uncultured Bacteroidales bacterium | reverse complement strand
CAAGTTCTTCTTCAAAGCCAGCGGCAAAGCCACTGCGGCAGGCAACAACGACGGCTTTATCAAGATGGTCATCGACAAGCAGACCGACCAGATACTTGGTGCCCACATGTGTGGCGATAACGTTACGGAGATGATTGCCGGCATTGTGGTGGCACGCCAGAACGGCTTGACCGCCAAGCAGGTGGCATCGTCGATACATCCGCATCCCACCATGTCGGAAGCCATAATGGAGGCCATTGAGGCTGCCTATGGAAAGGCAATACACGGCTAACAGTAGTTTTACTATCACTAAAAGAAACCTTTGATGAAACTAAAGAATATATTTGGCAAGAGAATGATGGTCGCTGAAGGCCTGCGACTGCCGATATCGCGACACTTCAACTATTCCACGTTTGCGGTGCGTGGCCGTCACGACGCTGCCCATCTTGGCGGTTACATATGTGAGGGTACGCCGGGCACTGGATTTTTTGTCCGCAACACCGAAAGCCACAGCTACCAGCAATTTGTCAACGAATGCAAGAAAGCCACCAGGCAGGACATCTTCACGTTGCTTTTGCACAAGGAGCCCGATTTCGACAAGGAGCTCGAGCGGATCGAGCAAGCATTCGAGACAGCCACAGACCCCAATGTGCGTCGCATATTGACGAGCTATCAGAACGTTATTGGACTTGCCAAGGAGGAGGAACTGTTGCAGCGCATAGTGCGGGCCATCAAAGACAAGATGGGGGACCATCCCAACAAGTCGCTTGTAAGCGTTCTGACGCACTATAAATCAAGCATAGCCGGGTTGGAGCGCGACGTGAGTTCGGCCCAGCTGGACTATTCGACAATGATGAGCGACGGGCAGAAAGAGATGTGGGCTAAGGTGGTAGAAGCTTTCCATCTTCTTGTAAACTCGCGCAGGGTGTGGTCGGTGTATTCGGAAGACGGCGAGCCAGCCTACCAGCAGGTGTTTTTCGACATGGGCATCTTCGACTACATTAAATCGCCAGGCGACACACCTGTGATGCGCGACCATCTTGGCATCCACTACTATCTGTACCCTGACGGTGTGGTTGTGGCACGCTCGTCGGTGGATTTCGACTTCCACACGTGGGACAAGCTGAATTTCCAGTTCAATGTTGTCGACATTTCGACACTGGCAGTGCGTCCGAAGTTCAATTCGCATTCGACAAAAAGCAGCAAGCGCAAAAGCCACACCGATGCCCTCAGTACCCTATACGGCACCACGCGTGCCCAAGTTGTGGGCGAGATCAGTTTCCCGATACTGGATTTGCGATTCTATGTAAACCATACAGGTCCTGCCGACGACTTTGTGAAGTCGCTGATGCAGTACCTGAAGTCGGTCAGATAAAGGAAAAGGGAGGTAGCCTGTTTGAAGAAGCACCACACATACAAGTTCAACCCCCATACGCTGTCGTATGAGAAGGTTAAGACTACCTTTGCCGACACACTGAAAAAGATCTCGTTTTCGGTGGCGTTCGGCATAGTGTTGGGAGTGGTGCTGCTTGTGATAGGAATCCATGTGTTTGACTCGCCCAATGAGCGCAAGCTGAAGCGCGAATTGGCAGTCATGGAGCGCCAGATGAGCAACATGAGAAGTATACTGAAGCGCAACGAGGCTGTATTGAACGACCTCGAGAACCGCGACAACAGCATCTACCGCACGCTGCTCGAGGCAGAGCCTGTCGACGGGCAAGAGCGCATGTCGCATCTTACGGATCTGGACTATAGCTCGCTTGAGGGGTTCGACCATTCGGATATGATAATTGAGACCACGAAGCGGCTGGATAATTTCACCAAACGTCTGTATGTGCAGTCCAAGTCGTTCGACGAGGTGTACCAGATGGTGAGCACCAAGAAGGAGCGTCAGGAATGCATACCCGCCATCATGCCGTTGGACAAGCGGGTGTGCAGTGTGATATCCGGATTCGGCACGCGCTACCACCCGATACTGCACTATCGCAGAATGCATACAGGGGTGGACCTTTCGGCTAAGAAAGGCACGCCGATCTATGCTACAGGCGACGGGGTTGTGGAGGTGGCCGGCCGAGGCGATGCCAGCTTGAGTGGTTATGGAATCGCTGTGGTGGTGAACCACGGCTATGGCTACAAGACGCTGTATGGCCACATGAACGATGTGAAGGTGCGCCATGGACAGAAGGTGAAACGTGGCGAACTGCTCGGACATGTCGGTTCGACAGGTTTAGCCTCGGGTCCGCACTGCCACTACGAAGTGTGGCTCAACGGCAAGCAGGTCAACCCTGTATATTATTTCTACAACGACCTTACACCGCAAGAGTACGAGCAGGTGATAGAGGCAGCCAACCAGGAGAACCAATGTCTGTCGTAATAGATGATAATGCGGGATTCTGTTTTGGGGTGGTCAAAGCCATTGCCGCCGCCGAAGAGCAGCTGAAGGAGAGCCATGGCCTGTACTGCCTTGGCGACATAGTGCACAACAACGAAGAGGTGCAGCGCCTGAAGGAGATGGGTTTGCGTGTGATAGACCACAGCGACATGCTGTCGCTACCCAACAGCACGGTGCTGATAAGAGCCCATGGCGAGCCCCCTACAACATACGACATGGCACAGCGGCATGGCATAAAACTTATCGATGCCACATGCCCTATAGTGCTCGCCTTGCAGAAGAAGATCCGCGAGGGGTATGAGTTGATGCAGGGCGTTGGCGGCCAGGTGGTGATATTTGGCAAGCAAGGCCATGCAGAGGTGATAGGCCTCAACGGGCAGACGCAGAACACGGCAATCATTGTGTCGACGCCCGACGATACGGAGGCCATTGACGTAGGCAGACCGATACGCATGTATTCGCAGACCACAAAGAGTCGTGAGGACTACAACAAACTGATAAGCAACGTTGAAGATAAGATACGAAGCAAAGGTGTGACAAATGCTGATTTTGTGGCCTACAACACTATCTGCAGCCGTGTGGCGAACAGGGCTACCCAACTCGAGCAGTTTGCCAGAGGAGTCGACCTGCTGCTTTTTGTGTCAGGAATAAATTCGTCGAACGGGCATTATCTGTACGAGTATTGCCGTAAGGTGCATCCCAATACGCACATGATTTCGTCGCCCGAAGAATTGAAACAAGAATGGATTGACGGAGCCGAGCGTATAGGCATAACGGGAGCGACCTCGACGCCCCGATGGCTGATGGAGCAAGTGAAGGAGAGGGTGTCAAGTATTAAGTGACAGGTTTCAAATGTATGTCTTGTCCGTTGTGATAAATTGTGGACAATCTCTTTAAAACCGTTGTCCTTTAATTTTTAAATGATATTTAAAACAATCAAATGTATATAGAGCGACTGCAACTGGCCAATTTCAAAAACTACGAAGAGCTTGACGTTACGTTTTCGAACAACGTCAACTGCCTTGTAGGCAACAATGGTGTAGGGAAGACCAATCTGCTCGATGCACTTTATTATCTGTCGTTCTGCAAGAGCTATTTCAACCCTATAGACAGCCAGAACATCAGGATGGGGACAGATTTTTTTGCCATACATGGCCACTATGTCATGAGCGACAGCAACGAGGGCGACATAGTGCCGGTGTCGTGCACATTGCAGCGAGGACAGTCGAAGAAGATGAAATTCAACAAGAAGCTCTACAGTACATTTGCAGAACATATAGGACGAGTTCCGCTGGTGATAGTGACTCCGAGCGACCAAAACCTGATACAGGGAGGCAGTGAGGGACGTCGCAAGTTTGTCGACGGCATAATATCGCAAGTTGACCGCAGCTACCTGCAGATGCTGCTGAGCTACCAAAAAGCATTGGATCAGCGCAACAGGCTATTGAAACGTTTTTATGAGGACCGCTATTTCGACGATGAGTCGATTGCCATCTGGGACGAGCAACTGGTGCGCTATGGCGAGCCGATAGCAAAGATGCGTGGCCAGTTTTTGGCTGATTTTGTGCCTCTTTTCGATGAGTATTACTCGTTGATACATTCTGATGCCCAGACCTCGGAACGGCCGACGATAAGCTACGACACCCAGACCGAAGGAGCCGACATGGCAACACTGCTCGCCGATACCCGCCGCCGCGACGCACAGCTGCAGTACACCTCAGTAGGCCCTCACAAAGATGATTTCGAGTTCTATATAGGCGAGTTTGCTGTGAAACGATTCGGCTCGCAAGGGCAACAGAAGACGTTTCTGCTCGCCTTGAAACTGGCTCAGTTCGAGTATATAAGAAAACATATTGGCATTAAGCCTATATTGCTGCTTGACGACATTTTCGACAAGCTCGATATGCTAAGGGTCAGCCAGTTGGTGTTGTTGGTGGGCAGCGACCGCTTTGGCCAGGTGTTCATCACCGACACCCAAGAAGGGCGCGTAGAGGCCATATTTCGTCAGGCACCGGACATGCCTCACAAGATTTTCGAGGTTGAGGGCGGAGTGCTGAAGCCGCTGCCGGACGAAGCAAAAGCATAACAGAAACATATCCAAGAGCCATGAATCACGAATATACGATAAAGGACTTGATAGATGCTGCACTGAAGCGATACAATTTCGACGAGAGCATTGTCCGTGGACATGTAGAGCAGGCCTATAAAGAAGTTGTGGGAGAGTTTATTGTACAACTGACTCGTTCGGTACGTTACGATGCTGGCAGCCATACGCTGAAGGTCGTCTTGTCGTCGCCGGCACTGAAAAACGAGCTGACCTACAAAACAAGCGACCTCATCACAGCCATCAATAAAAAGCTTGGCAGTAACGAGGTCGTGAAGTTATTGTTGTTATAGATAACGTTTTTTCCTGAATTATCGATTATTGGAGGTATGGTATTGCCAGAGAGTCGCACTGGGCAATCCAGGCGTTGCGTCGTCGCTGTGAGTTCTGGGAGGTTATGACAAGTGTGTCGAAATCGTATTGCTGCATCAGTTCGCCGACTGTTATGTAAGGGCTTTCGCGCAGCAGGATGTAGTCGACATGCGGGCGGGTTCCCGATTTCTCTTTATAGTTGCTTCGGTCGACAATGCGGAAAGACTTGCCGTTGAAACCCACAAAGCGGTTTTCCACAAAGAGAATACCGTCATTGAAAGAAGTGTCGAGATCCAATATATGGCTGCGGGTGGCTTGGTGTGCGATAAGATTGTTGGACGTCTGGAAAGCGATGCTTTCAGGATTGGAGGCAACCGTTGAGTCGCAAAGAAGGTAACTGTCATGTCCGGCGAAAAACTCGACAGCTGTCCGGTTGCCAAGTCGGTAGACATCGAAATGGCTTTGAGAGCCGAGGCGCGATTCCACCTGGCGGCAATAGAGCAACATGGCCACCGCCACGGCGAGTGCCGCAGTGACGCACCACCATCTGCGCCGCAACAAAGCCATGCCAAGCAGTGCAATGACAGCGTAGGCAAGCACAAGAATCACTTTGTCGCAATAGATGTGCTCAATCAAAGCGTTAGGCCACGACGCCACAGAGGAAGTGACCCACTCTGTTACCGACAACTCGGCAGAGAGGAGCATGCCGACAACCTTGAAAGCCCAAGGCCACCAGGCGAGGAACACCATTGCCATTACGCTGCCGAGCAGGAGAGCTGCAAAGGGTACGATGACAGTGTTGGCGACAAGAAAGTAGGGGACGAACTGGTGGAAATAGAAGAGCAGCAAAGGAGAGACAGCACATTGAGCCACAAAACTGACGCAGAGCAAGGTGCGCAGTTTGCGGAGTAGAGCCAAAACCAAACGAGAGGCGGCAGAGTTTCCGTCGGGCAGGGGCATAAGATCCTCGAGAGGCCGTGTGAAAAGCACGATGGCGGTGACAGAGCTGTAGGACAACTGGAAACCTATATCGAAGAGTAGAAACGGGTTGGTTACAAGTAGTATAAAACCAGAAGCGGCAATGGCGTTGAGTGTGGGTGGACGCGAAAAGAACATCTGTCCAGCAACTATCAGTGTGAACATCAGTCCGGCACGCATTGTTCCAGGAGCCATGCCAGTAACTATGACGAATATCCAGATGACGAGAATCTGAATGGTTCCCTTGGCGATACGGGCGCGGCGCCTGTTGCCAAGAAAAGCAAGACAATAGCCGGTGAGCAAAGCTATGATGCCGACATGTAGACCGCTGACACACAGCAGATGGGTGATGCCTGAGCTGCGGAAGTGCTGCTCGGTGTCGGGGCTGAGATCGTCGTCCCATCCCAGAAAGAGGGCTTCGGCAATGCCCTGTTGTGCAGGCGAAAGAGAACTGAGGCGGATGATATCGATGATGTGTTGTCGCAGCGAAACCACAGCATCCATCAATCCTCCAGAGGTGTTGCCGACAATGCGGTAGCTCGATGCGGAGACGTAGTCGGTAAAGAGAATGCCACGCCGGAAGAGATAGGAACGATAGTCGAACTGATGAGGATTGTCGGAAGAGGAAGGCCTGTCTGGCGAAGCGAGGAGAAGCAGTTCGTCGCCATAGGCGATGGGACAGCTGTCGGTGAGGGCGAAGAAGAGTAGTATTTTTCCGTGGCAAGGATGAGAAAGTCCGTTGCTGTCGCATATTTCCATCACATCGGCTACAGCCTGTATGCTACGGTTTTTGTGCTGTGGCATCTCTCGAACCCTGACGTGCATCCAGTTGGATGAATCCACATAATGGCCATAGTGGGATTGGTTGCGCATTGGGTCGTACCAGCGCGAGAAGAGTCCGAAAAAGGACTCGCCCACAATAATGAAGAGGGCCAGACAGAGGAAAGCCGGTAAGAGAGGATGGCGCATGAGGTGATGGATTGTGTAAAAAAAAACGGCACCTCAAGTGTTACAGGAGATGCCGTCTGTTATAGAATTGTATATTAATTCTTTGATGATTCGAGAGCAACGAAGTTTTCGTAGAAATAGGG
This sequence comes from uncultured Bacteroidales bacterium, assembly GCA_946613135.1. GTDB lineage: Bacteria > Bacteroidota > Bacteroidia > Bacteroidales > P3 > Colimorpha. Next base: position 614 of record CAMOFI010000085.1, on the reverse strand, counting down.
GATAGTCTCGATGCCCTTGAAGAAGTTGTCGAGCGGATAGTTCTCGTTGGGAGCATGGATGGCGTCGCTCTGCAGGCCGAAGCCCATCAGTATGCTCTTGATGCCGAGAATACGTTCGAAACCCGAAATGATGGGAATGCTTCCACCGCTGCGTGTAGGGATGGGGCGTTTGCCCAGTGTGGTGGTCATAGCCTGTTCTGCAGCCTTGTAAGCAGGCAGGTCCATAGGCGAGGCGTAGGGTGCACCGCCATGGAGCGGGGTGACCTTGACCTTGACGCATTCGGGTGCGATGGATTCGAAATACTGCTGGAACTGTTTGGCAATCTTCTCATAGTCCTGGTTGGCGACGAGACGTGTAGAGATCTTGGCGTAGGCTTTGGATGGCAGCACGGTCTTGCTGCCTTCGCCCTGATAGCCACCCCATATGCCACATACGTCGAGGCACGGGCGGATGCCGGTACGCTCGATGGTAGAATATCCCTTTTCGCCATGTACGGTCTTGATGTCGAGGGCTTTCTGGTATTCGTCGAGGTTGAACGGAGCCTGAGCCATCAGGTCGCGTTCCTCGCGCGACAGTTCCACCACGTCGTCGTAGAAACCGGGGATGGTGATGT
>CAMOFI010000084.1 GCA_946613135.1 uncultured Bacteroidales bacterium | reverse complement strand
ATTTATGGTAATTCCTGTTAAAAAAATGAAAGTTATTTTTGACCATTTACTTAATAATATTGCGTTACAGGTAAGGCTCCGCCCTGTCCTACAGGTTTCCACACAGGTTTGACTGTATTCCATAGTAACGAATCAAATCAAGAAGAACGAATCTGACTTTCAGATTTATTGTATACCGACAATTTTGTGCATCTGCAACGATAGCTTCCATTGGGGATGCTGCATGATGTAGTCTACGGTCTGCCCTACAATGGCTGCGTTGCGGGTTGTATCGCCACAGTCGCATGGCTGCAGAAAACGGCCGCACCTGACAGTGATTTGGTCATATAGAGGCGGTTCGTGTTCACCATCAAACACCATCTTCAATTCGTCCACAGCATCAAGTACCACCTTGCCAGCCTCGCCCACAAAGATGTCTTTGGGCGACAGTGTTATCCAATCAACCTGCCCGGGCAACTTCCGCGTGCCGTTGGTCTCGACCGCCACATATCGCCCTGCAGCATGAAGCGCCTCCACAAAGTGCTCGGTAAGCTGCAACGACGGCTCGCCTCCGGTGACTACCACAAACGTGGCTGGATAACTGCAGACCCTCGAGACAATCTCTTCTTCTGTCATCTGCATGCCATCTTCATGCCGTGTGTCACAGAATGGGCATTTCAGGTTGCATCCGCTAAGACGCACAAATACCGCTGCACGTCCACTATGGAACCCCTCTCCCTGCAAGGAATAGAATATTTCGTTGACTTTCACTACTACTCGTCTACTGTATAGGTGGCAATATTTCCTGAACTTTCCTGCACATCGACGCGGTAGCACTTGGGCACACGGTCGCAACACCAGCGTGCAAGGTTTTCTGCCGTAGGATTGCAGTGCAACACGTCGTTAAGCACTTTATGATCCAGAGCATCAGATATAAGGCGCTTTATTTCCGAGAAATCGATAATCATTCCGTTCCTATCGAGCTCTTTGGACTTGCAATATACGGTTATTGTCCAATTATGGCCATGCAACGATGTGCATTTGCTTTCGTAGTCTAGTTCCAGCCGGTGAGCTCCAGAAATCTCTATGGTCTTTTTTATATAATACATAATTTATTGCGTATAGGTATGCGTGTTTTTATTCTATGGAGAGTGCTGACTTGTCAATTATCATATACCGTCGGATCTGGCACTCCCGCCATGGCAAAAGCCTCCTTCCGTTCGCGGCAAGTGCCACAACGGCCACAATGGTGTCCGCCTCCTTTGTAGCATGAATACGTATGAGCAAAATCCACTCCAATGGCAGCGCCTCTTTTTACGATATCAGCCTTCGAGATGTCTGTGTATGGCGCCTCAAGACGCACACCCATGTATGTTCCGGCACGCATTGCAGCATCCATCGCCTTGACAAACTCAGATCTACAGTCAGGATATATAGCATGGTCGCCACCATGGTTGGCAATGAAAACACTTTCCAACCCCCTGTCTTCAGCAATGCCGCAGGCTATCGAGAGCATAATGCCGTTACGGAACGGCACTACCGTAGAACGCATATTGTCGTCGTCATAGGTGCCTTCGGGAATGGCATCGCTCCCCGATGTTAATGACGACCTGATATACCGTCTGAAAAAATCGAGTTCCACTACGATGTGTTCGATACCGAGCCTCCGGCAATTTTCCTTGGCGCAAGCCATCTCACGTCCTGCATGGTTGCTGCCATAGTCGAATGTTATAGCCAAAGCGATTCTGTGCTGCATCTCGTACAGCAAAGTGGTGGAATCCAACCCACCCGAATAGATAATAGCCGCATTCTTGACGGCAGTCTTTTGTTCTTGCATTTTTTCTTGTTTTGTTAAAGGGGGTTACCTCAAAAACTTAGTGGACCAACGAAAAAAATTTACTGAAATCAGGAAATATCCTGTTTCGTTTTTCGCCATTCATATTTTACCCTCACATCTATCATTCAACTGTTTAAGAAGCCTGAATACACTTCAGGTCAAGAATACCCCTATAGGTTTTGACTTTGCAAAAATACTAAAAAAAATAATATCGTCCTGACATCCATTATCTCAAAGTATCCTTTTCGTCAAGAGTCCGCTGCAACTTGTCGATTTTTGCCTCGAGCTGCTCCAGCTTGGCTTTCACATCATCATTATTGTCGGCTGCCAAAGCATCGACAAATATCGAGTTGATTAACGACATACCTATGATGCCTCCACCTATGAGCAACAGACAGAAATACAGCCGTACCACATGCACCAGCACAGGCGACATGCCTCCCACTACTGAATTTGGAATCTCATACCAACCCTCGACTGTAAACATCTGGAACATGGAGTAAATCCCTTCGAGCGGTGTGGCAAAATACTCCGGAGCGTTCTGGCTGAAAAGGGCGCTGTTGAACATGGCCACAATGACGATGATGACAAAATAGGCAAGCAGGAATGCCGCCGACTGACGCAAAGCAAGCTTAAAACCGCCCCATATCCCCTTGAGGTTGGGAAACTTACGCGCCGTGCGAAACAATTTGAACACTCTCAGTGCCCTGAAAGCCACAACAAAACCGTAATCAGCAATGCCCGGCACAAAATAGGACACAAGAGCAGGAAGTGTGATGATGGTGATTGTCCCGTCGAGGGCGTTCCAGCCGTCCTTCCAATAGGGTTTGAAGCCATATGCTTTCTGTTTTAAAACCATCTCGGCCAAAAATGCGACAGAACAGAAGATGTCGACAACGGACAAAAAACCAATGTCGAGACCGCATTCCTGAAGGAATATAGCAGCGACATTGAGCAAAACGACGCCCAGCATCACTTTATCGCTGAAAAACAATTTCTTCATTTTATTATGGTAACTTCTATAAATTGCCTGCAATTTAGTTTTGCATATTTTCGGCATCATTGACTATAGGTAACCTCTAAGAATTCGCGCTTTAAAACTAAAAAACCTGTCCAACCAACAATGTAGTCGGACAGGTTTTTTTTGATGGTATTCCGTATATTACCAAGCGAAGAGAGGACGGTTTTGCATCATCTCGTTCACCTGGCCGGTAATCTTGGCGCGTACAGCCTCGTCGGTCGGGTTGCAGAGTACAGTATCGATCATGTCGACAATGACGGGCATGTCGGCCTCTTTCAGACCACGAGTGGTGATGGCCGGTGTTCCGACACGCAGACCGCTGGTCTTGAAAGCGCTGCGGCTGTCGAAGGGAACCATGTTCTTGTTGACGGTGATATCGGCTGCAACAAGTGCGTTCTCTGCCTCTTTACCTGTCAGTTCGGGGAATTTGGTACGCAGGTCAATCAGCATGAGGTGGTTGTCAGTACCACCGCTGATAACTTTGTAGCCCTTGTTGACAAAGGCTTCGCACATTACCTTGGCGTTCTTCATCACCTGCTGTATGTACTGGTCGTAGCTGTCGGTCAATGCCTCGCCGAGGGCAACGGCCTTGGCAGCGATGACGTGCTCCAGAGGACCGCCCTGTGTGCCAGGGAATACGGCGCTGTCGAGCAAAGCGCTCATCTTCTTGATTTCGCCCTTGGGAGTGGTCTTGCCCCACGGATTGTCGAAATCCTGACCCATCAGAATCATACCGCCACGAGGTCCGCGGAGGGTCTTGTGGGTGGTGGTGGTTACGATATGGCAGTATTTGACAGCATTGTTGAGGTAACCCTTGGCGATAAGGCCGCTGGGATGGCTGATGTCGCCCATGAGGATTGCTCCAACCTTGTCGGCGATTTCGCGCATGCGTGCCCAATCCCAGTCACGGCTGTAGGCCGAACCACCGCCGATGATAATCTTCGGACGATGCTCGAGGGCCTTCTTCTCCATGTCATCATAATCGACAGTACCAGTTTCTTCCTTCACCTGATATCCAACCACTTTGTACATGATACCGCTGAAGTTGACGGGGCTGCCGTGCGACAGGTGACCGCCATGGTTCAGGTCCATACCCATGAAGGTATCGCCTGCGTTCATGCAAGCCAAGAAAACGGCCATGTTGGCCTGAGCTCCGCTGTGGGGCTGTACGTTGGCCCAGCAAGCTCCGTAGAGCTTCTTGGCACGCTCGATGGCGATGGTCTCGCTTTGGTCTACTATCTGGCAGCCGCCATAGTAGCGTTTTCCGGGATAGCCCTCAGCATATTTGTTGGTCATTACTGAGCCCATAGCTTCCATTACCTGGTCGCTGACAAAGTTTTCGGAGGCAATCAGTTCGATGCCTTTGGTCTGACGCTCACGCTCTTTTTGAATGAGGTCGAAAATTTCGTTATCTCTTTGCATATCAAATTATTATTTTAATTTTTATCTACTTTAGAAAGTGCAAAAATACTAATAATTATCAATATGGCAAAATTATAGTAAAGATTAATGGCTAAAGGTTAACGGCCTGTTAAAATACGCTATATAAATCAGGTGAATACACTTTCCTGTCGTTGCAACTTATTTTTTTACAAACAAATCAACCGCAGAAACATATCTCATCTACACTATAGGTCCACGTGCTTGCGCGAGCTGTCGATCGACTCGGAAACATTGATCACATAGTCGCCCAACTTCTCATAAAGGGCGTAGAGCGAGCTGTATGCATTGCCGACGGCATAGCCGTACACTCCGCTCTTGAGCGACTCGAGATGTTCATGGCGCAACTGGTCACGGCAGGCGTTGATGTTGCGCTCGGCCTCGTAGGCTCCGTCGATATCGATATGGTCATAGTCCACCAGGTTGCCGTCCATCACCTTCAGGGCATTTTCCACCAATGCGTTCATTTGCGACAGGTTGGCATTGAGATGGTCGCTAAAGTGGACAGCATCTTCACGCTTGTTTTTGCGGACTAAGGCTATCTGGAGTATGCTGTCGCCAATGCTTTCAAGATTGTCGATGATACGGAGCATCGTGCTGACACGTTCCGAGCCATGCGGACTCAGGTTTCCACCGCCCACAGCAGTAAGGAATCTGGTCAGCTCCATATCCATGCGGTCGGTCAACTTCTCATATTTCTCTATACGCTGCATCACGGTCTCAAAATCTTTCTCGCTGCCAGCCTTGCGCAATTCGGGCAAAAGCGAATACATGTGCAGCACCTTTTTCGAGAATAACTGTATTTCGCTCTTTGCACTCTGCAGGTTGAGCTCGGCTGTGCTGACAGGGCCACGGCTGATGTAGCTCAGGTGGTACTCTTCGCTGTCATCCTCCTGGTCTGCACCTTTCGATTCGGGAACCATTCGTTCCACCAGCCACATTATCTGCGGTATAAACCACACCAGCAGCAACGTGTTGCCGACATTGAACAATGTATGGAACAGCGTTATGGCCATTGGCACGTCGTTCGGGAACACATGCATGATGAGGTTCAGCATCGGCCGGTAGAGGGCAAGCGTAACCAGCACTCCCACCACGTTGAACACCAAGTGCGCACGTGCCGCCCTTTTGGCTGCGGTGTTGGCCACAGCGGCAGCAATATTGGCAGTAATGGTCGTTCCGATGTTTTGACCCATAACAAGAGCTATGGCCATATCGGTGCCGAGCAATCCGTTGTAGCACATGAGCAACGTTATAGCCATCATGGCCGACGACGACTGCACCAAGCATGTCAGCAGCGTCCCTATCAACACAAACAGCATTATGGACCAGAACCCATAACCGCTCAGCGAAGCAATGCCTTCGAGTAGCTCCGGATACTGTTCCAAGTCGGGCATGGCCTGCTGCAACAAGTCCATGCCCACCAGCAGCAACGCAAGGCCTATCACGGTCTGCGCCACCGGCTTCAACGCTTCTCGCTTGGTGAAAAGGAAGAATAGGCTTACTGTGGCCAGGAACATCGGCAAAGAGAACATCCCGGAGCCCTCGCCAAGACCCAGCAAGGTTATAATCCATGCTGTGGCCGTAGTGCCTATGTTGGCACCCATAATCACGGCAATGGCTCCGCCGAGCGAGAGGAGACCGGCATTTACAAAACTCACCACCATCACAGTGGTTGCCGACGACGACTGAATGACCGCCGTAACCACCAATCCCGTCAAGATTCCACTCAAAGGATTGCCGGTAATCTTGCCAAGAATGGCACGCATACGGCTTCCGGCAGCTTTCTGCAACCCTTCGCTCATCTCTTTCATGGCAAAGAGGAATATCGCCAATGCACCGGCAAATTTAATCACAATCGAAAGAATTTCAGCTATATTCATATCTTGTACCTTTATTTGTTTCCGATTGCAAAAGTACATCCACTATGTTTCAAGACAGTTACAAAACCGTTAAGATTTTGTTACATTATTATTGCAAAAATGTTACGGCTGTAAACAATGGCCATCCTTTAACAACACCCGCAATAGGACAATTAATGAAATAAGAAAACAGTTTTTTTAGACATTTGAAAAAAATTATGTATTTTTGCATTTTGTTTTTTATACACTTGCAATGACCATGAAAAAATTGCTCGCACTGATATTATTGACGACATGCTTCGCCGTAGCCGCTGAGGCTCAAACTCTTACCATACAGCCAAGCACAAAACTCTATGGCTATAAAAACAACGATGGCGGATGGCAGATAGCCCCTCAATTCCAATACGCTTTCGATTTCGAAGGCCACTTCAAACGGTTCGCCGTTGTCAAACTCGACCGGTTTTGGGGCTGCATCGACGTACGCGGCAATATGATTGTCCGCAACATATTCCTCACCAGCCAGGAGGCCAAAGCCGCAGGCAAAGAATGGGAAAAAGGCGACGAACCCGGCAAATGGCTCTACCCCGCCCAAAACCCCGCCGACGGCAAATGGGGTTTTGTCGACTATTACGGCAACTGGAAATTCCAACCTCAATATGACGGTGCAACCCAATTCTACGGCGATGAGCCCATGAGTTTTGCCGCTGTCAAGACCGCCAACCGATGGGGCTGTATCGACCGTAAAGGCGTCATGGTTATCGCTCCCGTCTTCATGGCTAAGGAACACGCCGACCTGGCCGGGAAACAGTGGATCTACGGCAGACACTACGACACATGGCGATACCCCACACAAGACAAAAACTCCAATAAATGGGGCTATGTCAACTATCTGGGCCGCTGGGTTGTCGATGCCGAATACGAAGACTACGACTATTTCGGACCCGACCACAACTATATCTACGCACAAGTGAAACGCGACGGGCGATGGGGTTCTATCGACCGCAACGGCAACGTCATCTCGCGTTGCATATTCTACACTCGACAGGATGCCGACTACGCTCTGAGCCAGAAAGAACACGGCCGCAACATCAACGACTGGCGTCTACCTGTCGCTGACATTGCCACAGGAAAATACGGATGGGTAGACTACGAAGGGGAATGGGCCATCAGTCCCATCTACGACGATGCCTCCCACTTCACCAACGACACAGGCCTCTTTGCCACATGCAAACTCGACGGACGATGGGGTAGCATCGACAACAATGGCGAACTGCTCTCTCAGATCGTATTCACGCTAAGCAGCGAAGCATGGCAGGCAGGCTACGAATGGGACAACGACCAGGAACTGGGCCACTGGCTCTACC
>CAMOFI010000083.1 GCA_946613135.1 uncultured Bacteroidales bacterium | reverse complement strand
GCAATCTGCTCGAAACAAATACTCATCTGACATAAATCCTAACGACCGATTTGGGATAAAAGGTGTTGAGATTCGGTCTATAATAAAGATGTTGTTTGTGCAATTCCTTTGGTAGAAGTGTTTTTGATTCAAGGAATGACGGTGATTGGAGCAATCCCCGTGATGTAGTCGATAGCGAAGTGTGTGGTTGTGAAATGACAATATGACGAAAAGAGGATGTCGAAAGCGGACATCCTCTTTTTGTATGTGTAGGGTAGAGCGCTGTTATTTCACTACAAGTCGCCGAATGGTGTTATGCATGTCGCCATCGCTGAGGCGCATGAAATAGATGCCTCTGGCGAGGTTCTCAACATTTACGGTGGCGTGGCAGTTCTCGTCGCAGACGAGTGTCTTGCTGATGACAATACGTCCCATGGCATCGACGAGTTGTAATGATATTTCTCCGTTGATGCCCGACAAGCTTATTGTTGCGGTTTTTGTGGTGGGGTTGGGGTATATGCTTATGTCGGTATTGCTGTCGGTTGCGTCAATGCCTTCAAGTCTGTCAAAGTAAGCTATAAGAGACACGTCGGAGGTGACTGTAAAAGAATATGGGTTTGCGGTACTGTTGTCGCTCCAGTGCGAGAATGAGCAGTTGCTGTTCGTTGGGGTGGCAGTAAGGGTTGCGGTGCTGCCATATGTGTATGTCCCGCTGCCTGTGACCGAGCCCATGCTATTGTCGCTGCTGGAGGCGGCCACTTGGAACCGCTTCAGGTCGAAGACAGCGGTTATGGCTGTGGCATCACTGATGGTTCCTGTCCATTTGTAGACGTTGTCTGAAAGTGTCTGTAGTGAAGAGACGCAATCAACATTGTTGACATAAAAATGCTTGAGCTCGCTTCCTATGGCAGGGGTGAGCTTGTAGCTGGCGCTGAAACCGACAGGAACGTTGTCGGTAGTGCCGCATAGTTGTCCGGCAAGTCCGTCGTAGTTCCGCTCTATGGCACCCGATCCGTCGCCGTTGCATGAAATATTGACGGTTGTGTAAGCCACACTTGTGTCGTTGTTGAGGAAGATGCCTCGAATCATGAAGCTGTAGTTCCATGAGTCGGCGATAGAGCCTAACGACGAGCCCCAAAGCAGGGCGTCGTTGTTGCCACTGCTATAGGTCAGAGAAGCAGGGTAGGCAATGCCGTTGTTGTGGAAGGATATCCATATGGGCTGGGTGGCGTCGATGGCGACGGGCGAGGAGAGAGGAATGGATTTCCATGTACCCTCGTCGGCTGTGGATGCGTAGAAAGATGCCGTGTAGACGGAGTTGCTGGTAGAGCCAGCGTAAATGGTGAGGTCGTAGCTGCCAGTTCTGAATATGAAGAGTTGCACCTCGTTGAGGTCGTGTCCTGCAGTGAGCGAACTGGCTGGTATTTTCATGCCCCAATAGGCGTCGCTGTATTCATTGCCAGTTCCGAATGCGGTGATGCGAGTATTGCCCGGACAGTAGGAGATGGTGTCGCCTGCTATGGCTTCGAACTCGGCGGTGAGTGTTATGTTGCCGCCTGTGGCAATAAACTGCCGAGGATTGTATTTGTAGCCGTCGCTCCATTGCGTGAAACGGTAGCCGCTGTTTGCGTTGGCTTTCAGCGTTACAGTGTCGCCAAACTGTTTTGTTCCGCTGCCGGTAACAGTGCCGTAAGAGGTGTTGTTGGCTATGGCGGAGACGGTTGTGCTGTTGTTCCAACTGCTGTTTGGCTGGATGCCGATGATGGCGCTGTTGTCGAGATTGAAGGTATAGGTGCTGTTGCCTCCCGTGCCTCCCGAGGCAGGGTTGAGTTGCCCGATGGTGTAGAAACCGTCGCACCAGCCACCCCAGCCCCAGTTGATGTGGAACTGCCCGGTCGACGAGTTGTAACCGTCGCACACGAAGGCGTGTCCTGCTGACTCGTCATATCCAGTATAGATGATAGGCCGGTTGTTGTCGAGTTCGTTGCGCAGCAGGGCAGACCATTGGGCTGCTGTATAGTCGTCCATGTTGACGCTGTGCAGCAGCGGACTGTATTTGAAGTAAGTGACAAGGGCATTTTCGGCCGAGGCCCGTGTGATGTCGCCACGGCTCGTGGTGGCGGCGCCGCTTCCGCCAACACCGTAGTTCATTTCAACAGCCACGCCCACATGATACATCAGTGTGGCAACGGCTTCGGTTTGAGTCGCCGAACTCGACGAGTTCAGCGAACTTGGCATAGCATCCCAGTTGTATGTAGTGTTGCCAAAGTTGGCCGACAGAGTGCCAAATGAATAATGGTAATAGCTGTGCGAACCGTAGCCTGTGGTGGGATGGTTCCAGTATTTCATCACCTGAGCGGTGGCGGTGGCTGTGCATCCGGTTACGGCGTTGGCATCCTGATCCGAGTCGTAGGGGCAAAGACTGTTGTAGTACGGACTCTGGTTCCATGTAGTAGAAAGTAATGGGCCAACAATTGTTTTACGAGAGCTGTACTCCATTTCGCCGTTGCGCAGCTTTCGCCATTCTTCTTCCAGGCTGGCTGTCGTCTCGGCGGAAAAACCGTTGTTGTTTATGCGCTTATAATAGGCAATCTGGTCCTCATAGCTTTGAAGCCACAGGCGTATGTTGATTGGCATCATGCTGGTGTTGAACCTGTTGGTTAGCGAGTAGGCAAGGATGGGTTTCACGCAGTCGTCGCCAGATACAATGACAAAACCCTTGTCGGTGGTGAACAGGTAAAACTCGGTAAAAGGGAGCAATGCACTCTGGTCGTGCAGTTTTCCCACATCATCTTTCGTTATCGTTTTGAGGAAGTTGGCTCCCACTGTGCTGGCTTCTTGTCTGCTGACAGGTCTTGCTATCAAACAGGTCGTTGTAGCAATGGAAAAAACAAACAGAATGATCCTTTTTATCATGGTTGATTGAGTTAAGTAATTATTATCAATGCTTTTATATTGCTTGTGGAATTGTGTTTAAATATGCAAATATACACAAAAAATACCATCAGGCTGCAAAAATAAAAAATCCAGACAGATACTGACGCCATGCAAGGATGATTTGTGTGGCAAAATGGCAGAAGACGAGGGCTGTTTCAATGCAATTCGGTGACATTTTGTCATTTTGGAGTGTTTGGAGTGTTTGTTGATTGGAATTTGTTCAGAAAGGAAAATATAATCTATGAATCTGAACAACTTAACAATTAAAGCACAAGAATCAGTACAGAAAGCTGCCGAGATTGCACAGGCGCACCAGCACCCGAGTATCGACACGGTACACCTGCTGAAGGGCATGTTGAGCGAAGACGAAAACGTAACGCCTTACCTTCTGAAGAAAATGGAGGTCAATGTGCCACGGCTTTCGCAGGCCTTGGATGCACAGCTGCAGTCGCTTCCGCGGGTTAGCGGCGGTAGCCAGTATGCCAGCACCGACCTTAACAATGCGCTCATCAAGGCGCAACAGACCGCCACAGAGATGAACGACGAATTTGTTTCGGTCGAGCACCTGCTGTTGGCTCTGCTCGCCGGGAGAGACAACACAGCCCGTCTGCTCAAGGATGCAGGAGCCTCGGAGAAGGGTCTGAAGGCTGCCATTGCCGACTTGCGTAAAGGCAGCAAAGTAGGTAGCCAGAACGCAGAAGACACTTTCAACGCCTTGAACAAATATGCCCGCAACCTTAACCAACTGGCTCAGAGTGGCAAACTCGATCCTGTGATAGGACGCGATGACGAGATACGCAGAGTCCTGCAGATATTGAGCCGACGTACTAAAAACAATCCTATCCTTATAGGCGAGCCTGGAGTGGGCAAGACTGCTATTGCCGAAGGTATCGCCCATCGTATTGTGAGTGGCGATGTGCCCGAAAACCTAAAGTCGAAGACTCTTTACTCGCTTGACATGGGCGCTCTTATCGCAGGAGCCAAATACAAGGGTGAGTTTGAGGAGCGACTGAAAAGTGTGATTCGCGAAATAAACGAATCGGACGGAGAAATAATCCTCTTTATCGATGAGATTCATACCCTTGTGGGGGCCGGTGGCGGCGAAGGCGCAATGGATGCTGCAAACATACTGAAACCGGCACTTGCACGTGGTGAACTGAGAGCTATTGGTGCAACGACATTGGCTGAGTATCAAAAGTATTTCGAGAAAGACAAGGCTCTCGAACGCCGTTTCCAAAGCGTATTGATCGACGAACCTAACGTGGCTGACACGATTTCGATTCTTCGAGGCTTGAAGGAGCGTTATGAGGTACACCATAAAGTACGTATCAAGGACGAGGCCATCATTGCCGCAGCGGAGCTGAGCAACAGGTATATCAGTGACCGGTTCCTCCCGGACAAGGCTATCGACCTTATCGACGAAGCCTCTGCAAAACTGCGTATGGAGATAGACTCCGTACCGGAAGAGCTTGACGAGATTGAACGTAAAATCCGTCAGCTGGAGATAGAACGCGAGGCTATAAGCCGCGAAACTTCGCAGCCGGGTGCCCTGCGTAGCGACGAGGTGCAGGCAAACAGCGACAAATTGCACCGTATAGGACAGGAAATAGGCGAACTGACCGAACAACGCGACCAGATGAAGGCGCGGTGGCAGAACGAAAAGAGTGTGGTGGAAGCCATACAGACCGAGGTTAAGAACATAGAAAGCTACAAGTTCGAGGCCGAACAGGCTGAACGTCAGGGCGACTATGGCAAGGTGGCCGAACTGCGATACGGACGCATCAAAGAGGCTGAAAAGCATGTAGAGGATCTGAAAATACAGCTGCGCAGCATGCAAGCCGACAAGGCTTTGATAAACGAGGAGGTGGACAGTGAGCAGATCGCCGAGGTGGTGAGCAAGTGGACCGGCATCCCCGTCACCAAGATGATGCAAAGCGAACGGGAAAAGCTGCTACATCTCGAGGAAGAACTGCACAAACGCGTTGTCGGGCAGGATGAGGCTATAGAGACTATCGCCAACGCTATCAGACGTAGCCGTACGGGACTGAGCGACGGACGCCGTCCTATAGGCAGCTTCATTTTTCTCGGCACTACGGGTGTCGGCAAGACGGAACTGGCAAAGGCACTGGCAGAGGTGCTGTTTGACGACGAGGACATGATGGTGCGTATCGATATGAGCGAGTATCAGGAACGTCATAGTGTGAGCCGTCTGATAGGAGCGCCTCCGGGATATGTAGGCTACGACGAGAGTGGCCAGCTTACCGAGGCGGTGCGTCGCAAGCCGTACAGCATAGTACTGTTTGACGAGATTGAAAAAGCGCATCCTGACGTGTTCAACATACTGCTGCAAGTGCTTGAAGACGGCCGTCTGACAGACAACAAAGGCCGTGTGGCTGATTTCAAGAACACCATTATCATCATGACTTCCAATATGGGAAGCAACATAATCCATGAACGTCTGTCGGATGCGTCGAATATAAACGACTATACGCTCGAGAAAACGAAAGAGGAAGTCATGGAACTGCTGAAACAGAATATGCGGCCGGAGTTCCTCAACCGTATCGATGAGATCATAATGTTCCGCCCATTGAATAAAAAACAAATTCGAGAAGTGGTGCGAATCCAACTCGCGGCTGTTGCCAAAATGTTGGAGAAGAACGAGATACTGATTAGTGCCACTGATGAGGCAGTCAACCACTTGGCTGATATAGGCTATGACCCGGCCATGGGAGCACGTCCTGTAAAGCGTGTGATACAACGTCAGATACTGAACGAACTCTCGCGCCAGATTTTGGAAGAGAAGATCCATACGGGTGAAGACATCATCATAGATGTGATAGACGACCAGTTTGTGTTCTACAATTCCAATAAAAAATAAAATATCCGAAAGCTCAAGTACATTGACTTTTCACAAAGAAGGTATTGTATGATTTGTGCCTGTTAGGAACTCCTTGCCGAGTTGCTGACAGGCTTTTTTTTTGCCTGCTTTAAGGTAGGCATATCGTTTTAGTCAGACTCGGTCGTTTGGAATTATGTAAGGCAGGCTTTTTATTCCTGGCAAGTTGACTGCTATATGGCTGCAGGCATGGTCGTGTACGGCGAAGCCGTGTTACTGGCATGATGCCAAATAGAAGTCGATAAGATATGAATGGTTGAATAATTGTCGAATGGTCTAAAACCCGATGTAGGATTTACGACAGATGGGTAAGAAAAGGGAATGCAAGGTTACGATACCAGTCGCTATTGGTGTTGTCTGAGTTGCGAAGGTGTCGTGTTGTGATGTTTGTTTCCACAGAACTTATTTTGTTGAATTGCAAAACAGACAGTTTTGGATTGTCGGCGGGTCGGTTGCTTATATGTATTTCTCTGGATGGATAGAGCCCGTTCTGCCGAGCGGTGGCAATGGCATTCTCGCAGATAGTTTCCGGAATTATGATTGCAATAAATGGGACGGAGACCCCGTCGGCCGATTCTTTGCTGCTGAGCAATTGGGATGATATTTTGAACAGCTGTTCAAGAGGCATGGCGTCATCGTGTCTGGCAAGCCTTTTTCGAGGGTCGTTGTTGCGAAGGGAATTGGTGAAATAGGGTGGATTAGAGATGACGATGTCGTAGCTGTTGCCGTTGTTTTGTTTGGCGAAATTTTCGAGAGAGACATTGTAGGCTTTTAGCCTGTCGCTCCATGGAGAGTTCCTGAAATTGTTTGCGGCTACAATAGAGGTGTTTGTGTCGATGTCTATAGCGTCGATTGTCGAATTCTGGAATCGTTGTGCCATCATCAGTGCCAATATGCCGCATCCGGTCCCGACATCGAGGATCCGGTGCGGTTCGGTGTCGGAAGACACAAGGGCACCTAACAGAAGGGCATCGGTGCCTACTTTCATTGTTGCTCCGTCGTCTTCGATAGAGAATTGTTTGAAATGGAACATTTTTGTCTTGTTCGATGGATTTAAAAAAAATGCTGTACGTCGTTGGGCGTACAGCATTTTCAGTATTCAATATTCAGTGTTACTTCTTCACGTCTTTAGAGGCGTTGTAGAAGATCTTGAGTGCGCTTGAGTTGCGGAGTTCCTGTTTGATGTCGCTAATCATACCCATTTTGACTTTTCCGTCGGCCTTGATGGCAAAGGTGAGCAGTTTGCTGTCTTCTTCGGAACGGGCGTTCTTTTCGAGTTCCACAAACTGACGGATGTCTTCAATGTCGGCAATTTGGTCGTTAAGCTGGATACGCGGTTCGGTACCGTATTTAGCTGTGTAGCTATCTTGAGGAACACCGATATTGATGTAGCTTACAAGGCTCTTTTTCTCCAGCTTGGTTACCTCAGTGCCTTTAGGCGGCGTGATTTTGACGAAAAGTTCGCTTTCACGCATTGTGGTGATAACCATGAAGAAGAACAGGAGCATGAAGATAATGTCGGACATCGATCCCATGTTGAGGCCTGGTGTGCCTTTGTCATTTTTTTGTTTAAAACGTGCCATTATTATGCTCCTCCATTATTTGTGTGGTTCAGCCTCGGATATAGCGACAGGAATAGCCTGGTCGATAGCATCGCGATGGGCTTCGTCTAAGTCTTTGTAAGGTCTACTGAATTTCTCACGCGAGAGTTCGTCACGCATC